>NZ_JBFLUG010000059.1:0-46499 GCF_041008525.1 Parafrankia sp. FMc2
TCACGACCGTCACAGCCAGGAACAGTCCCAGGCCTGTCACTACCGATCGCGGTCACCCCGACGTGATCCGAACAAGAGACCAAGCAGCTGGCTCACCGCACGCACGTGCGGAAGACAGGGCTAGCGGTCGCCGGCCCAGCGGCGGTCCTCCTCGTCCCACTTGTCGTTGCGGCGGTCGACGTCGTCGCGCCAGTTCTCGGCGTCCGCCGCGGTCGGGTAGGGGCCGAGGCGCCGGTGGCCCGGCGAGTCCGGCGGGTTCTCGACCCGGTTGTGCTCCATGCACCACCACCATCCGGACGGATTCCACGACGAGCTGTTCACCTGATCCGAGTCGGGCGTCCCGGACGCCTTCCGGCGCAGCCACTTCAGCATGATGGATCACCTACCCAGCCGACTCCCGCCGTATCCGGGCGCGGGTCCGGACGCCGGGCGGCGTACTTCTCACAGGAGCCGCCGCCAACCACCGGCCCCGGGAACCGGACCCCCGTCCGCCCGGGCCGCGGAGTCGCTGGCTGCTCCCGCCCGGTCGCCCCGGTGCCGGATGGTTCCCACCGGAGGACGGCCACCAGGCAGCCGGTCTGGTGAGCAGGCGCGTCTTGTGAGGGGGACGCGCCCGTTCCCAGACCGGTCGCCCTGACCGCCCACCCGCTTGTCCGGTCGGCCGCTCTGACCGCTCCCCGCCGGGTGCGGTGGCTATCGCTGGTCGCGCGGTTCGGTGGCCCAACGGATGCTCGACACGGCGCCCTGCCCGGCGAGCCGCCACCAGGTGCCCTCGACGACGGGCAGGTACGGCAGGCGCAGCGGCCAGCGGGTCCAGGCCGGCATGAGCCCGACAGCCGCGGCGGCGAGGGCACTGTAGGGAACCCGGGCGAGCGCCGGCAGCGGCGCCCGCAGCAGCAGGTATCGGGCTGCCTCCCGGGCGTGCGGGGTGCCTTCCAGCTCCGGGCGGAAGGCGGCGAGCTGGCGGGCGAGCTCGGCCCGGGTGCGCGGCGGGTCCGGCACGCCAAGCCGCTTCGCGACGACACTCGTGTCGAGAACGTAGCCGTCACACTCCCGCGGGCTCAGCGGCCGAGCGCCGTAACGCTGGTGCGCGGCGAGGAAACTGTCGACCTCGGCGACGTGAACCCAGTGCAGCAGGTGCGGGTCCGCCGCCGAGTAGGGCCGCCCGTCCGATGCCACGCCGTGGATGTGCCGGTGCACGGCCTGCACCCGGGCGACCGCCTCCTCGGCGTCGCCGGCCGGGCCGAAGGTCGTGACAGCCAGGAAGTAACTGGTCCGCTGCAGCCGGCCCCACGGGTCATGCTGGTAGTCCGAATGATCCGCCACGCCCGCCATCGCGAGCGGGTGCAGCGACTGGAGGAGAAGCGCCCGCAGCCCACCGACGAACATCGCCGAGTCGCGGTGCACCCGCCGGATGGGCCGGTCCGGGCCGAACCACCGCTCGCCGGCGGCCTCGTGAATGCGTTCCCGACGCTCCGGCCCCTGGGTACCCGCGACTCTGGTGAACACCTCGCTGGCCAGTCTGGCCCTCAGGGGTTCCGTGTCGATCCGCAACCTCAGCAGCACCACTCCTCCATCATGCTCCCGAGCAAGGCCACGGGAACAACCGACCGGAATCATCCCGTCCCGGCCTGTACCCGCGCGGTGCACCCGCGGCACCCCACGGTCCTACAGGTCCTACGGGTCCGACAGGCCTTTCCGGAGATCGCGGAACTTCCGGTCCGCCCGCCGCGTCGCCCGACGGCGTGGCCTGGCGGCGTGGCCTGGCTGGCGGAAGCCGGGCGGCGCGACATCGGCATGGTTCAGTGACGGCCATGGGGGGCGCCGGACCGTCGGGCACTGATCACGTGATCGTGTGCGGGCTGAACTCACTCGGCATGAGCATCACCGAACACCTGGACGCCGCCGGGGTCCGCGTCGTCGTCGTCGACGACCGTGGTGCGCCCGGTCTGCGCCGCCGGCTGGAACGGCTCGGGGTCACCCTCGTCCCGGAGGGGGCCGAGCACGCGGAATCCCTGCGGGAGGCGGGCCTCGACCGGGCGCTGGCACTGGTGGCCTGCGGCGGCACCGACCTGGAGAACCTGCGGACCTGTCTCGTCGCCGCCGAGGCGGCCCCGGGCATCAGGATCGTCGCCAACATCGACAATCCCCAGCTCGGTCACCAGCTTCAGGACACCATCGCCGAGGTCCGGGTGCTCAGCGTCGGTGGGCTCGCCGGGCCGGGCTTCGTCGAGGCGTGCCTGCAGTCGTCGGTGATCCACGCATTCGCCCCCGCCGGGACGTCCGGTGATGCGGAGATCCTCACCGTGGTCGACGAGGACGTCCCCCGCCGGGCCGCGTTCCGCGAGCTGTACGGCGACCTCACGCCGGTCTCGCTGCGGCGTGCCGGCGAGCGGCGCGCCGACATCTGCCCGCCGCGGGACGTCCCGGTCGCGCCCGGCGACCGGCTGGTCGTCCTGGGCCGGCTCTCGGACCTGCGCACCCGCGGACTGTCGTCGGACGACCTGCGCCACGCCCGCATGTTCGCCGCGCTCGCCCCTGCCGCCGCCACCGCCGCCACCGCCGCCACCGCTGCCACCGCCACCGAGGCGGCCGGCTCCGGCGCTCCGACTGCCGACGGCGGCGCCGATGCGACCAGGGCCGGGGTGGCAACAGGCAGGGGCTCCGGGCGGCGAGGTGCCCGCCAGCCCCGCGGCAGGCGCCTGCGAGGGCTTGCCGCCGTGATGCGTGCGGAGCTTGACGCACCCTTCCGGCGGGCCCTCACGGTCGTGACCGCCGTGACGGCCGTGAGCACGGTCGTGCTCGCCCTGACCTACCGGAACAACAACCCGGCCGCGCCGGCCGACTTCGACACTCTGGACGCGCTCTACCTCACCGTCGGGACGATGGTCACGGTCGGTTACGGCGACTACAACTTCGGCACGGCCGACACATGGCTCCAGGTCTTCGGCATCTGCCTGATGCTGTTCGGGGCGCTGGCGGTGGCGGTCGTCTATGCCTTCATCACCAATGTCATCGTCAGCCGCCGGCTGGAGCGGATACTCGGCATCGGTCAGGCACGCACCGTGCGTGACCACGTGATCATCTGCGGGCTCGGCCCGGTCGGCGTGGCAGCCATGGATGGACTGCTGCGCGCCGGCCGGCCGGTCGTGGTCGTGGAACGGGACGAGAACAACCGCTACCTCCCCGTCGCCCGGGAACGCGGCGTCCCGGTGGTGATCGGCGACGCGACGGTGGGCTCGACGCTGGTGGAGGCCGGGCTGGAACGCGCGACCACCATCGCGGCCATGACCGGCGACGGCCACGCGAATCTGGAGACCGTTCTGTCCGCCCGGCAGGCGCGAGCTCCCGGCCCCGGCGGTCTGCCGCTGCGCGTCGTCGCCCGGGTCCTCGACACGGCGCTGGCGGACGACATCGAGCACCGGTTCGGCATCCACACCGCACGCAGCGCCACCGCCCTGGCCGTCCCGTACTTCCTCGCCGCGGCCGTCGGCCAGGACGTGGTCAGCTCCTTCTACGCCGAGCAGACGCCGTTTCTGGTCGTGCGCATGCCGAAGCGTGCCCGCGACGGCCGCGACGGCGACGGCGACGGCGACGGCGAGCCGATCGGATCAGTCGACGGCACGATCGCCGGGGTCCGTGTCCTCGGGGTAAGCAGAGCGGGTGCCGGTGACGCGACCGAACTGCTCGTCGTGGGGCCCGCGAGCAAGGTCATCAGCCTGGGGCGCCGCGACCAGCGTCCCCCGGCTCCCGCCGCCCCGCGTTGAGTGCCTGCCCTGGCCGCCGGCCGGCGCAGGCTGTGGTCCGCGCGGGCCGGCGGGCGTCTCGGGCCCAGCGCGCGGCGGACGGGCCTCGGGGCGAACGGATCAACGGGATCAACGGGTGGCGACGCCGAGCAGGCCCGTGCGGATGCGGTCGGCGACCGCGGCGAGCTGCGTGCTGAGGTAGAAGTGCCCGCCGGGGAAGACGGCCAGATCGAAGTCGCCGGTGGTGTGCGGGCGCCAGGCGAGTGCCTCGTCCCGGGTCACCGCCGGGTCACTGTCGCCGATCATCACCCGCATCGGCGCGTTGATGACGGCGCCGGGCTCACTGCGGTAGGTCTCGATCGCCTGGTAGTCGGCGCGCGCCGCCGGCAGGATCATCTGCCTGAACTCGGGATCGTCCAGGATGCGCGGATCGGTGCCGCCGAGCCGCGCGATCGACGCGAGGACGGCGTCGTCGTCCCGGCTGTGCACCGAGCCGGGACGCCCCCGTGACGGCGCCGGCCGGGCGGACGGAAACAGGATCAGCGGCTCGGGAGCACCCGGGGTGTTCTCCAGCCGCCGGATCACCTCGAAGGCGACGATCGACCCCATGCTGTGCCCGAACAGGGCGAGCGGGCGGTCCCCGAAGGGCATCAGGGTCGCGGCGACCACGTCGGCGAGCGCCTCGATGCTGGTCAGCGGCTGCTCGGCCAGCCGATCCTGACGGCCCGGGTACTGCACCGCGACGACCTGGGCAACGTCGGCGAGAGCCTGGGACAGCGGGTGGAAGAAGGTCGCCGCGCCTCCCGCGTGCGGAAAGCACACCAGCCGTGGGCCGGACTCGTTGGCCGGTCTGAACTGCCGGATCCACCGGTCGACGTCGCCGGTCACGGTCACCACCATCGGGAGAGGGGACAGCGCAGGCACGCGGCTCACCTGCGGACATCGTCATCACATCACGCATTCCGGCCACCGGTCACCTGACGCCTCCGCGGGGCCGGCCGACGCGCGCCCGCCTCCGGCGTCCAGACGTCCGGCGGCTGCCCGCGAGGCTCCGTGATCCGCGGTGGCCCGGCCCGGCACCAGAACCGAAGCCACGGTGACGCACATTCAGGTCGAGCTATGACAGAGAACACAGCGATACTTCCTCCGCCCCGATAAAAGTCCTATGATTTCAAGAGACGGGCAACAGCCGGCAACAATGCGGCGGCCCGGCCGTCGGCTGCCCGGGGGAGGCGGTAGCACCGTCGAGCGGTGTGCCATTCGGGGGGTTTGACATGAAATTACGGAGGCGGCGGCCGCCTGCGGGGTGTATCCGGCGAAGACCCGTTCCGACACCACCCAGCTGAACCGGGCGGGGGGTTTCCGGGGCGCGCGCGGGCGGCCACCTGGATGCATATCCTGCCCATCCAGACATTCGGCGTGATTGAATTCCAGCACCATGCCGGAGAATTTGGTCTGCCGTTTCGTCTTCCGGGTTCCCGCCGCCACCCCGGACCCACACTCCCGCCCGTTCCCGTGCGCACGCCCGTTCACCTTCGTTCCATTCTGCCGCTGCACGCTCTTTCGGCCCGGATCAGCGACCGCGGCAGGGCGTGCCCAGCAGTTCGCCGGCGCCTTCGTGCGGCCTGGATTCCGCTGAGCCCGTCTGCGCGGGCGCCCACACCCCGCACCGACGCGCGGCCCGACGATCACGCCATCAGGCACCTTCCAGGGACAGCATGTCAGTAACAGTAGGAATTCAGAGAGGAACACATGGTGATGTTCGATCGCGACGCAGATCAGGTTTCCGACCCGCCGCAGGCGGAGCCCAGCCTCTCCCCCGGCCGGTCAGGCGTGGATCACCGGGCGGGCCGCGCCTCCCGCCGGAGCCTGCTGCTGACCGCGACCGGCGTGGTGGCCGGGGCCACGGTGGCGGCCGGCGGGACAGCCGCCGCCACGACCTCCCCGGCACCGGCCCCGTCGTCGTCGCTGCTGCCCGGCCAGCCGGGAGAGCCGGCCGGATCCCGCCGCCGGGAGATGCCGCTGCGCATCGACGTGCACCACCACGCGATGATGCCGGTGCCCGTCCGGGACTGGCTGATCGCGCACGGGGTGATCCCCCCCTCCGGCGGCCCCCTCAACACCCAGTGGGACATCGACACCGCCATCGCCACCATGGACCAGTACGGCATTCAGCTGGCGCTCGTCTCCGCGGCCGTTCCCGCCGCGTTCACCCCCACTCCGGCACTGGCCGTCGAACTGTCGACGATCGTCAACGACAGCCTGAGCACCATCTCAGCCGCACGCCCGGACCGCTTCGGCTGGCTCGCCACGATCCCGTTGCTGGACGCGGCGGACGCCGTCCGGGAGATCAACCGGTCCTACGACGAGCTCGGAGCCGACGGGGTGCTGCTCACCACCCACGCCGGCACCCGCTACCTCGGCGACCCGACGCTGGAACCGGTGCTGGCGGCGCTGGACGCGCGGGACGGCGTGGCGCTGGTGCACCCCTACGACCTGCCCGGTGCGTCACCGATCGCGGTGCCGGCCTTCCTGATGGACTACGCGGCGGACACCGGACGGGCCGCCGTGCAGCTCATCGTGTCCGGCGCGCTCGACCGCCATCCGCGGATCCGTTGGATCCTCGCGCACGGTGGCGGGGCGTTCCCCTACCTGGCCGGCCGGCTCTCGCTGGGTCGTGCGCTGGGGTACGGGGCCGACCCGGCGGTCGTCCGGTCGGCGTTGCGCCGGTTCTGGTACGACACCGCCGGCCCCATGTCGCCGTACTCGACGCCGAGCCTGCTCGCCGCTGCCGGCAGCGACAAGATCCTCTTCGGGTCCGACTACAACGCGATCCCCGCGGCCACACTCGGCGACGGCGTGGCGGCGTTGCGCGCAGATCCGGCACTCGACTGGCAGGCCCGCGCCGCGATCGCGCGCGGCAACGCCCTGCGGCTGTTCCCCGCCCTCGCTCGTCGGCTGCGCTGAGCAATCAGGGCCGGTCAGGTCAGGTCAGCGCTGGCTGCCAGGGCTGCGCTGGCGGTGGGAGGCTGCGCTGACCGCCACCGCAGTTCGACGGTGAGGCGGCCGTCGTCGACGTCCACGAGAGCCTGGACGGCGCCGGTGAGGGCCGGCGGTTCGCGGCCGCCGGGCCAGGCGGCGGAGACGAACACGCTGCCGCCGTCGGTGCCGCTCCACATGGTGAGCATCGCCCGGTTCTCCGGCAGGATCGCCAGGGTGCGGTCGATCAGGTCCACCAGCCCGGCCCGCAGGTCGAACGGGACGGCGAGCGGCACCGCGCCCGACTCGCCGGCGATCTGGACCTCGACCGTCATCCCTCGCCCCTCCGCGGCGGCCGCCACGGCTTCGATGTCCTCGGCGAGCGTGGCCAGGGTGGCGCCGGCACCGTCCCGCGCGAGCATCCGCCGGATGCCCGCCGCCTGTCGTGCGCACAGCCGGCGCCACCGCGGGTCCCGCGGATCGGCGTCACCGCCGGCGAGGGCATCCAGCATGGGCAGGACCTCGCCGCGGATGGCGCCCAGCCAGCGGGCCCGCCCCGCGCGGATCATCGCGTCCGAGTCCTGCCCGGCGAGCGTCTCCGCCTCGGTCCGGACGGCCAGCGCGGTGGTGTCGGCGGTCCGGCGCAGCAGCGGCCCGATCATCGCCACCATGAGCTGCAGCCCGAGGATGCCGTAGGCGAGGGACAGCAGGCGCGAGAGCGTCAGCGGGTCGGTCGCGCCGCGTACGACCACCGTCACCACCACCGCTGCCAGCGCGACGGTGCCGGCGGCGATCGCCTGCGCGGCCGTCCGGGAGGCGGTCACGAAGGCCAGCAGCAGCGCCACCACGATGAGCGGCCAGTTCGTGATGCGCAGCAGCTCGGTGTCGTCGACGTTGACGCTGGCCAGCACCGCGCCGACCGACAGCGCGGTCAGGCCGGCAGCCTCCGCGCCCGACAGCGGCCGGGGCCGGGACACCTTCGCCACGGCGAGCGTCCCCAGCCCCAGCGCGCACCAGATCCCGAGGGCGGCGAGCGGGGAGTGCACGCGCCCGAGGGTGCCGAACAGCGGCACCAGCATCAGCACATGCCAGGCGAGTGCGACACCGGCGACCACGGCACGCAGGCCGGAGCTGTAGTCCCGGCGCAGGGCCGCGGCGGTCGTCTCCCGCACCAGCTCCGCGCCGGCCCGCTCGCCGTACTCCGCCTCGTACCCGGCCCCGGCCGCCGCTGTCGGTGTCGGTGTCGGTGTCGGCGCCGCCGGCACCGACGGACCGGCCGGCCAGCGCATCGTGACGACGGTGCCCTGCCCGGGCGCCGATTCGACGGTGGCCAGGCCGCCGGCGTCGCGGACCCGGGCGAGCACCGACTGGCGCACCCCGAGCCGGTCGGGGGCAGCCCGGCCCGGCTGGAAGCCGGCGCCCTGGTCACACACCCGGATCGTCAGCCGCCCGGGGGCCCGCGCCACCCGTACCCAGGCCTCGCCCGTCCCCGCGTGGCGCGCCACGTTCGCGAGCGCCTCACCGGTCGCCCCGGCCAGCGCGGCGACGACCGCCGCCGGTGGCTCCTCCGACGCCGCCAGCACGGACCGCTCGAACGGCGAGGTCCCCTGCAGGTGCACGACAAGACCGCGGTCGCCGGCACTCGCGACGGCCGCGGTGAGCGCCGCGTCGAGCCCGACCGGCGGCGGCCCGAAGTCGTAGGCGAGCAACCGCCGGATGGCATCCGCACTCGCCCCGCACCGGCGGCGGGCCAGAGCGACATCGTCGCCGCCGCCCCAGGCAAGGCCGGTGAGCGTGTTCAGCACGGTGTCGTGCAGGACCCGCTGGCGCTCGCGGCGGTCATGGTCCAGCGTGAGCACGAGCAGCCGGGCGCGATGGCCCAGCATCGCCGAGGTCAGACGGTCGTCGGCGCGGCGGCCCGAAGCCCGCAGCCGCACCGCGGCACACGCGAACAGCACCGGCACCACGATCGTGAACGTGACAGCGGTGAACACCTGCGGGCGCCCCTCATGCCCGCCCACGGCCACCGCGAGGACCAGGCATGCCTCAGCCGCCGCGAACCGGCGCGGGGACAGCGCCCACCCCGCGGTCAGCCCGGCGTGCAGAACGGCGAGCAGGACCCAGTTCCCGGTATCGCCGATCGATGGCGGTGGCAGGCAGAACGGGCTGAGCAGCACCGGAACCGCGGCCACCGCCACCGTCGCGGCCGCCATCCGCTCGCCGACACCGTGGCGCAGGCTCCGCACGACGAAGAACGCACCCCAGGCCGCGGTGCCCACGATCACCAGCACCGCGGCGGGCTTCTCCTCGTACCACGACCGCCACAGGAACAGATAGATCACGGTGATGAGACACACCGCCGCCCGCAGTACCGCGAGCGAACGGACCACCGACCGTTCCAGCGCCGCACCGGCCCGCGTCGACCCCGCCGGAGCATGGTCACCCGGACGCTCCAGGTCGCGGCCGCCGTCCCACCGCGGAAACCGCACCGGAACCGCGGACGCGGACCGGGCAGGGGGCCCTACCGGCTCCAGTGCCCCCACGGACGCCAGAACACCCACCGGCGCCGTCGGCACCGCCATGTCCCTGTCGCGCGTCCCCATATGTTCACCCTGTCATGGCGGAGGTCGGTCGGAGAGCGGGTGCCCGGAAGCCTCCATTCACCCGCACTGATCGTCCATGGTGCGCGCCCGCCAGCAGCCCGTCATTCTCTACCTTTTTAAACGAGATGTTGAGCCCAGGAAATGTCGGTGCCGACGGGAACTGTG
Source organism: Parafrankia sp. FMc2 (assembly GCF_041008525.1). Lineage (NCBI taxonomy): Bacteria > Bacillati > Actinomycetota > Actinomycetes > Frankiales > Frankiaceae > Parafrankia > Parafrankia sp. FMc2. The sequence goes on from NZ_JBFLUG010000059.1 coordinate 9,494, forward strand.
CGGGTTCCGCGGCGGGAACCTGCCCGGTCGTCTCGGAGTGGATGAGCGCCCATAACCGTCGGCTTGCCGCACAGCGTCACTGGCATGGCGGTGATCCGCGCGCCGCACCGGCCCCTGGTCAGCCGCCCGCCACCATGGCGGACCATGGCCGCCTTCGCTGTCGTCCGCGCTGCCACAGCCGCCGCGCTCGTTCTCTGCGCGTTCGCGGCCTGCGGGAGAGTCGTGCCCGCCGCGCGCGGTTCCGGCGCGCCGGGCGCCACGCCTCCCGTCGTGACGACGCCGTCCACGGGCAGCTCGCTCATCGCACTCGGACCACGACAGGGCACGCTCGACGAGGCCGCCGGCCGGCGGCTCACCACCTGGCTGACGGTCATTGTGCTGGCCGGAGGCGGCCAGGATGCCACGGGCGATCCCGGGGCCAGGCCGAACGGATACGGGCGGTGGGCGTCACGGATCTGGCTTCGCGCCGCCGACAGCGACACCGCCCAGGGCCGCACCGCCGAGGGCCGCACCGCCCAGGGCGGCACCGCCGAGGGCCGGGTGTCCATCGACGTGTACGCGGACGTCCAGGACCGGCAACGCTGGCAACGCGAGACCGCTCCCGGCCCACGGCATCTGATCGCGGGGCCACTGTGGACGATCACCACCTCCAGCGCGAGGGACGAGGCGCTGGTCCGCCGCCATCTCGCGCGGGCATCCGCCAGGACCACTCCCCTGTCACCCTGACCGTGCCTGCTCGCCGGTCCGCCACGGTCCGGCGGTGCGGAGCAACAGCACCGATGGCTTCCACAAACAGCGTCGGAGGTACGGAAAAACCGGGTGCGCGAAATCGACACGGCCGCCAGAATAGGCGCATGTCCGCGACGAGAGCGCAGCATTCCCCCGACGGTCTGACGTCCTATGGCGATGGGATCGCCGACGTCTACGACGACTGGTACTCCGGCCCGGAGAAAAGCACGGCGGAAACGCCGGCGGTTGATTTCCTGCAGGCGCACGCGGGCGACGGGCCGGTGCTGGAGCTGGGAATCGGCACCGGCCGGGTCGCGTTGCCGCTGGCCGCCCGGGGCGTCACGGTCGCCGGTATCGAGGCGTCGGGGCGCATGGTCGCCCGGCTGCAGGAGAAACCCGGCGGGCGGGAGATCCCGGTCGCCACCGGTGACTTCGCGGACGTCGCGGCGCCCGGCGGGCCCTTCGAGATGGTGTTCGTCGTCTTCAACACTTTCTTCATGCTGACCGAGCAGGAAACCCAGGTGCGGTGTTTCCGCAACGTCGCCGCCGCGCTGCGGCCCGGCGGGGCCTTCGTGGTGGAGGCCTTCGTCCCCGATGTGACCCTGTTCGACCATGGCCAGCGGGTGCAGGTCGACGATCTCACCGGGCACACGGCGCGGATCAGCCTCACCCGCCACGACCCGATCACGCAGCGGGTGCATGTCCGTCATCTCACGTTCGGACCGGCGGGGCAGCAGAGCTACCCGCTCACCATGCGCTACGCCTGGTCGGCGGAGCTGGACCTGATGGGCCGCCTCGCCGGGCTGGAACTCGCCGAACGCTGGGGCGGCTGGTCGCGGCAGCCGCTCACCGCGGCCAGTGGCCTCCACGTCTCCGTCTGGCGGAAACCGGCCGTGCCGGGCGGATGACGGCTCCCTGGCCGCCGGCCCGCCCGGGCCGGCCCGCCCGGGCCGGTCACCGCGTGCCGGTCACCGCGTGCCGACGTAGTCGGCGAGGTGCTGGCCGGTGAGAGTGGAGCGGGCGGCGACGAGGTCGGCCGGGGTGCCCTCGAACACGATCCGGCCGCCGTCGTGCCCGGCGCCGGGGCCGAGGTCGATGATCCAGTCGGCGTGCGCCATGACCGCCTGGTGGTGCTCGACCACGATGACCGACGTGCCGGCGTCCACCAGCCGGTCGAGCAGGCCGAGCAGCTGCTCGACGTCGGCGAGATGCAGGCCGGTCGTCGGCTCGTCCAGGATGTAGATCCCACCCCTGGTCGCCATGTGGGTGGCGAGTTTGAGCCGCTGCCGCTCACCGCCGGACAGTGTGGTCAGCGGCTGGCCGAGGCTGAGGTAGCCGAGCCCGACGTCCGCGAGCCGGCGCAGGATGGCGTGCGCGGCCGGGGTGCGGGCGTCGCCGGCGCCGAAGAACTCCTCGGCCTCGGCCACCGACATCGCGAGGACCTCGCTGATGTCACGCCCGCCGAAATGATGGTCGAGGACGGATGCCTCGAACCGCCTGCCCTCGCACTCCTCGCAGGTGGAGGACACACCGGCCATCATCCCCAGATCGGTGTAGATGACGCCGGCTCCGTTGCAGGCCGGGCAGGCCCCCGCCGAGTTGGCGCTGAACAGCGCCGGCTTCACGCCGTTGGCCTTCGCGAACGCCTTGCGGATCGGGTCGAGCAGGCCCGTGTACGTCGCCGGGTTGCTGCGCCGGGAGCCGCGGATCGCGCTCTGGTCGACCGACACCACACCCGCGCCGACCGGAATCGACCCGTGCACCAGCGAGCTCTTGCCGGAACCGGCCACGCCGGTGATCACGACCAGCACGCCGAGGGGGATGTCGACGTCCACCGCGCGCAGGTTGTGCGCCGACGCCCCGCGGATCGGCAGCTCCCCGGTGGGAGTACGGACCCTCGCCTTGAGGGCGGCCCGGTCATCGAGGTGGCGGCCGGTGAGGGTGTCGCTCGCCCGCAGTCCGTCGACGGTGCCCTCGAAGCAGACGGTGCCGCCGGCCGTCCCGGCGCCGGGGCCGAGGTCGACGACGTGGTCCGCGATCGCGATCGTCTCCGGCTTGTGCTCGACGACGAGGACGGTGTTGCCCTTGTCCCGCAGCCGCAGCAACAGGTCGTTCATCCGCGCGATGTCATGCGGGTGCAGACCGGTCGTCGGCTCGTCGAACACATAGGTGACGTCGGTCAGTGACGAGCCGAGGTGGCGGATCATCTTGACCCGCTGCGCCTCGCCGCCGGACAGCGTGCCGGACGGGCGGTCCAGCGAGAGGTAGCCCAGCCCGATCTCGACGAACGAGTCGAGGGTGTTCGCGAGCGCGGCGAGCAGCGGTGCGACCGACGCCTCGTCGAGCCCGCGTACCCAGCCGGCCAGGTCACTGATCTGCATCGCGCAGAGATCGGCGATGTTGACCCCGCCGATGCGCGACGAGCGGGCGGCCTCGGAGAGCCTCGTCCCCGCGCACTCGGGGCAGGTCGTGAACGTCACCGCCCGCTCCACGAACGCGCGGACGTGCGGCTGCAGCGCGTCGACGTCCTTCGACAGGAACGACTTCTGGATCCGCGGGATGAGGCCCTCGTAGGTCAGGTTGATGCCGTCGACCTTGATCTTGCGGGCCTCGCCGTACAGGAACTCCTGGCGCTGCTTCTTCGTGAACGCCGAGATGGGCACGTCGCCCGGCACGACCGCGGCGAAGATGCGCCCGAACCAGCCGTCGGCGCTGTACCCGGGGACGGTGATCGCCCCCGCGGTGAGCGACAGCGACTCGTCGAAGATCTGGGTGAGGTCGATGTCGGAGACCGAACCCCGGCCCTCGCAGCGCGGGCACATGCCGCCGGTCCGGGTGAAGGTCGTCTTCACGGTCTTGCTGGAACCGCGTTCGACCGTGAGCGCGCCGCTCGCCCGCACCGACGGCACGTTGAACGAGTACGCGTTCGGCGAGCCGATGTGCGGCTGCCCGAGCCGACTGAACAGGATGCGCAGCATCGCGTTCGCGTCGGTGGCGGTACCGACCGTCGAACGGGGGTCGGTGCCCATCCGCTGCTGGTCGACGATGATCGCGGTCGTCAGCCCCTCCAGGACGTCGACCTCGGGCCGCGACAGCGTCGGCATGAAGCCCTGAACGAAGGCACTGTAGGTCTCGTTGATCATCCGCTGTGACTCGGCGGCGATCGTGCCGAACACCAGCGAGCTCTTGCCCGAGCCGGAGACACCGGTGAACACTGTCAGCCGCCGCTTCGGCAGCTCGACGCTGACGTCCTTCAGGTTGTTCTCACAGGCGCCCTGCACGCGGATCAGGTCGTGGCTGTCGGCGGCGTGCGACCGCGACGGTTCGCGGGGGTGCGGCGGCCGCTGCTCCGTCGGCTGCGGATCGGTCTTCGTGGCCGTGCTCATCGTGTCTCCAGCTGGGTCCGTCAGGCGGGGCGTTCCGTCGGGCGGGGGCAGGCGGGCGAGCGGTCGGTCAGGCGGTCCCGCGGTTCCTGGACCAACGCGGTTCCTGGTCGGTGCGGTTCCCCGGTCAGCGCAGTTCCTGGAGGCGGATCAGGTTACCCGCGGGGTCACGGACAGCGCAGTCACGCACCCCGTACGGCTGCTCGGCCGGCTCCTGGACGATCTCGGCGCCGCCGGACTGCAGCTCGTCGAACGCCTTGTCCAGGTCGGCGGTGGCCAGCAGGATGCTGGCGTAGGTGCCCTTGGCCATCATCTCCGTGATGGTGCGGCGCTCGTCCTCGGTGATGCCCGGGTCCACGGCCGGCGGGTGCAGCACGATGGACGTCCCCGGCTTCCCGGCGGGGCCTACGGTGATCCAGCGCAGGCCCGAGTAGCCGACGTCGTTGCGCACCTCGAAGCCGAGAACATCCCGGTAGAAGGCCAGGGAGGCCTCGGGGTCGTCGTGCGGGAGGAAGGTCGAGTGAATGGCGATGTCCATGGCCGTCACGCTACGTGCGGCCCCGTCACCGCCGCTTCTCGATTCCTGACCGGTCTGGCGGCCCGGACCGGCCTGGTGACCTGCTTCGCCACGCACGGCGGCATTCCCGCGGTGGCGCGGGCCGCCTCACGCCGATAGACACTCGGCGGCACACCGACCAGCTCGGTGAACCGGGTACTGAACGTTCCGAGCGACGAGCAGCCCACCTCGAAGCACACCTCGGTCACGCTCAGATCGCCGCGGCGCAGCAACGTCATCGCCCGTTCGATCCGCCGGGTCATCAGGTAGCCGTAGGGCGACTCGCCATAGGCACGCCGGAACTCCCGGCTGAGGTGCCCCGCCGACATGTGCACGCCGCGGGCGAGCGCCTCGACGTCCAGCGGGCGGGCGTACTCCCGGTCGATCCGGTCCCGAACGCGGCGCAGGCGGGCGAGGTCACGCAGATGCCGCTCGGCGGCGTTGCTGCTCGTCACCTGCGCAATCGTGCCACGCCCCACCACGGTCACCCAACACCGTCAGCCTGCGAGCGCCACCGCGCCCCTGCGCCACACGGGCACAGCCGGCAGGCCGACGTCGACAATGGCGTTCATGGAACGCGAACAGCCGGTCGGCGACAGGACGACGGGGACGGCGACATCGACCGAGATCGCGGTCAGGTCCGCTTCGGGGCAGGCGGACGCGGCCTTCATCCAGTCGGTCTACAGGCCGTGGGTCGAGCGGACAGCGGCCTCGTTCGAGGAGGTCACGCCGAGCGTCGAGGACATCCTGGCCCGTATGGAGGCCCGGCCACGGCTGCCGTGGCTGATCGTCGAGGTTGATCGCGAAGCGGCCGGCTACGCGCACGCCAGCAGGCACGCCCCGCGGACGGCCTACCGCTGGTCAGCCGACGTCTCGGTCTACCTGAAGGCAGAGCATCGCGGGCGGGGGCTGGGCAGGGTGCTGTACGAACGGCTGATCCCCGAGGTCCGCGCTCTCGGTTACGTCAGCCTGTTCGCCGGGATCACCCAGCCGAACCCCGCAAGCGTGGCCCTGCACACCGCGCTGGGCTTCCAGCTCATCGGCATCCACCCGAACACCGGCCACAAGTTCGGCCGCTGGCACGACGTCGGCTGGTACATCCAGTCGCCACCCAACCCGCCGCAGTCCCCGGTCGAACCGCGCGACTGGGCGTCCACGATCCGGACCGACGTCCCCATCGCGAGCAGCCACGATGTCAGTTGATCAGGTTTCCGACGAGGTGGACCAGGCGGCCGGCCAGGCTCACGGCAACGGACTCCGCGACATCTCCAGCGACGTCCACGACGAGATCAGATCGCTCGCTACCCACGACCGTCTGTCCGAGGGCCCCATGGGTGGTGTGAAAGGCGGTTGACTCCGCGTACTGCCGGCGGATCCACGCGCTGCGGGGCTTGGCAACCCAGGCTGCGAACAGCTCGCGGGTCCGGTCGTCGGCGGCGTCCCAGCCCTCCCAGGCTCCGGGAGTCGCGTCCAGAGCCGCGGTCAGCTCCGCCACGAGCACCGGGCCCGCCCCGTTCGCCCCGCCGCCAGTCATTCGCCCATTTTGACAACCATGAGCATGGGCTGCCCCGCGTTTTCCGACGAAGGCGGCCAGCGGCGGGCTGCTGTCTGCGCCCGCGCCGCCTGAGCTGGCCGAAGCGACCGTGGGCCTGCCGGCCTGCGGCGCGGATCCGTGCCGGACGTGCCCGCCTCGGCGTGGAATCATGGCGCGGTGGCCGAACCCGCGCTGATTCTGTGGGACATAGACGCGACTCTGCTGACTGTCCGCCCGCTGGGCCAGGAGATCCATGCCGTGGCCTTCGCCGAGACGGTCGGGCGTCCACTGCGCGAGCGGGCGGGCACCACCGGCCGGACTGAGCGGGCCATCCTCCTCGAGACGCTGCGGCTCAACGACGTCCCGGCCGACGAGGCGACCCTTGCCGCGCTGTACGACGCGATGGGGCGGGTGGCCCGGTCGATCGAGGGGCGGATGCGGGAGGTCGGGCGGCCGATGCCGGGTGCGGCGGAGGCGGTCGCGAGCTTCGCGGCCGACGGGGCAGTCCAGTCAGTGGTGACCGGTAACATCCGATCGGTCACCGATTCCAAGCTGCGCGCGCTGGGGCTGACCGACCATCTCGACCTGGCCGTCGGCGGCTACGGCGACGACAGCCTCGACCGGGCGGAGCTCGTCCGGCAGGCGGTCACGCGGGCCGGGGCCGCCTATGGGCGGGTGTTCGCGCCAGCCCGGGTCGTCGTCATCGGAGACACGCCGTACGACGTGCAGGGCGCCCGCGACGCGGGGGTCCGGTCGGTCGCGGTGGCGACGGGTGAGACCACGGTGGCGGAGCTCGCTGCCGCCGGCGCCGATGCGGTCCTGCCGGATCTGACCGATGTCGCCGTGCTGGCACGGGCGGCGTTCGGCACCGTCGGCACAGACGGCCTGCCGGTGTAGTGGAGACGGGACGGGGCAGATGCAGGGATTCCAGGGCCCACCTGGCCAGGGGCTGCCTGGCCAGGGGCCGGGCGCGGGTCGGGCCGCGCGGCTGACCGGTCGGCTTCCGATCGGTTCGCCGGCCGCGCCGGCGCCACCGCCGCCGGTCCAGGGCCGGATCGTGTTCGACAGCGCCTGGTTCCCGCTGCGGGAGCACGCCTCCAGCGGTTTCTCCCTGATGGGAAGCCGCCGGGTGCTGATCACCGACCATCCGGCGGTGTACGTCCACGAGACGAGCGTGCTCGGCGCGGGTGCCGTCTGCGCGCTCGAACCAGCCGTCGACCCGGACGTGACCGTCGAGCTCGTCGCGTACAGCAGCCGCCTCGTCGTCGACCTGCGGCTTCCCGCTGGGCGGACGCTGAGCGCGTCCACGCCCGGTCCGCTGCCGCCTGAGGCGCTTGCCACCCTCACCGGCCTGCACGGCCGGCTGTTGCCGGATGCCGCGTCGACGACGTTCGTCAGCCCGTGCGCGGTGTCAGTGACGCCGCTGTTCGAGGATGACCCCGTTGCCGCACCGGCCGGGCCCGGGCCGGTCGCCGCCACCACCACTGCCATGACCGCCACCACTGCCATGACCGCCGCCGCGGGCTCGACGGCCGTCGCCCACGCCACGGCGCCGGAGCTGACGGCGTACGTCGTGGTGCGCGGTGGGCGGCTGGAGCTGCGGTCCCGCGGGCGGACGCTGGTCGAGTGGCCCCGGAACCGGATCGAGCTGAGCGCCGCCGGCCCGGCGGCCGCGCAGCTGCGGGGCGGGGCCGTCCTCGACGGCCGTTTCCTGACCGGCGCGATTCTGCACCTGGTCACCCCGCAGGTGCTGCACGCCTTCCTGAACGCGACGGCGCCCACTCCCGGGGCCGCCACCTCGGTCTCCGTCGGCGGGACGGCGCCCGGATCCACAGTGGTTTCCGGGGGCGGACCGGTGGCTCTGACGAAGCCCGGTGACGCCGGGGCCACGGCACCGGCGCCGACCGCCGACGCCGCCAGCAGCGGCCCGACCGGCGTTGCTGGCACCACCGGCACGGTGGTGGCCACGGCCGGTATCGCCGGCGCCGGCGCCCCCGGAACCTCAGCCCCCGGAACCTCAGCCGGCGGAACCTCCACCGTCGGGACGTCCGCGCCGGTCTCCGCGCGGGGCGTGGCGGGCAGCGCCGAGACGGCCCGGCTCGACTGCGTGCTCCACGACACCACCCTGGAGCTGCAGGAGCTGCACAGCTCCCAGGTGGTGGCCCGCTTCGACCTGGTGGACCCGCGGCTTCGGGTCGCCGGCTCCGCCGAGCGGTTCGTAATCTTCGACCCGGACCATGGCCCGGTGACGGTGCAGAGCGAGTCGGCGGTGTTCGGCCGGCGCCTGCACCAGCATCCGGCTCTGCGCACCGCCGCGGAGCTGACGCTGGCCGAGGGCCCCTACCCTGCCGAGCTGGCGGACGGGCGCCCGGTCGCCTGCGCGGTGGCGGCGGACGCGCTACGGGTCCGCGGCCCCGGTGTGGACCTGCTGCTGCCGCACACCGACCTGCGGCTGGTCGACGGGACGTCCACCGAGTCGCGCGCGGAGCTGCGGGTGGCCACTGCGGCGGCGGAGACGACGATCGTGGGGCAGCTGGAACTGGTACGGGCGGTCCACACCGAGATCGTCGCCGGCCGGCACGCGCTGGCGGACCCGCGCGACATCCCCGACATGCTGCGCGCAGCGGTCGGGCTGGAGGAGGACTACTTCCTCTACACGATCTTCGGGCCCTTCTACGAGCTGCACGCCGCCCTGCTCGGCAGCGCCGGCGTGGGCGTGGATGTCGGCAGTGGTGGTGGCGGTGCCGGCGCGGGACTGGGCGGTCGGGTGCCGCTTCCGGCGGACGACGAGAGCCGGGCACGGACGGCCGCGATGCTCGCCGAGGGTCTGGTCGAGTTGCAGCGGCACCTCGACCAGGTCGGATCCGTCCTGCCTGCGTTCGTCCGGCACCGGGACGCCCGGCTGTTGGAGCCGCTGACCGGCGGGCGGGAGCCGGCCTGGCTGAAGGCGCAGGAGACCCGGTTGCGCTCCGCGCTGGCTCCGGCGCAGCGGGCCGCCGCCGAGACCGGCCAGCTGGCGGCGCAGGTCGCGCGGCTGTTCGACCTCGACCCGGCGGCGCTTCCACGGCCCGACTACACCAGCGCGGCGGTGTCGCTCGGCGTCGCCGCCCTGCTGAATCCGGTGTTCCTGGTTTCGGGTGCCAGCCAGGTCTACACCCGTTACGCGCAGGGAGAGAAGCGCACTGCCGCGGTCGGGGCACAGTCGGCGCGAGGGTGGGCCACGGTGCTCGACCGGTGGAACACCCTGGTGACGACCACACTGCCGGTGCTGGGTTACGTCCTCACCGAGAACCTGTTCGCGCTGCGGTGGGAGACGGCGCGCCGGCTCGCCCAGGAGTTGCGCGGCGCACCCGCCGACAGCCGGGAGGCGGTCCTGCGCGGCGTCGGGCGGCGGCTCGCCCGGCTGGACGTCCTGCGACGCTACCCGGCGAACGCCGGGATCCGGGTGGGCCGGGGTGCGATCGCCGATCATGTGCGCGCCGCCCGGGACGCCGTCAGCACTCCCCGGTTCGCCGACTTCTGACCGCGGAGGCAGCGGACATGTCGATTTTCAGCAGTCAGTTCGACCGGGCCCGCCCACACGTCGACACCTACGCCGGGCCGCACGACGACCCCGGGCTGCCCCCGGCCCGGCACGCCGACGACCCGTCCGCCGACCACACCGACGCCCATCACGGGTGGGGCGAGGGCTGGGACGGCGGCTGGGACGGCGACCCGCACACCGGCCCGGCGCACGAGTCGAACGCCGGTGCGGCCATGGTCTCGGACGGCCACACCGCGAGCGCTATCGACGCCGGCGATCACGATGGCGCCGGCGACCACGATGGCGACCACGAGAAGCACCGGGAGTCGGACGGGACGAAGGCCGCCGACGATCACGAGCACAGCGTCAGGCACGGCGGCGACGGCACTCCTGACGGGGGCAAGAACCGCGATGACCAGGCAGACCCAGGCCTCGGGCGCGACGACCCCGCCGCCACCGATGATGGCTATCCCGGGTTCGACGACCCGACGGAGAACGACCGTGAGTTCGGACCTGACCACGACCACGCGGCCGTCCATGACGCCTACCACGACGTCCAGGCGTACCCGGACGATCTCGCCGGTGACCCGGACACGGTGATCTGAGACAGGGTCTCGCGGACGGGGCTGCTGCAGCCACGCCCGGCCACCACGCCCGGCAGGATGCCTGCACCGGCCCGATCGGCCGCCCATCCGCTCAGCGCTGGGGGACCGTGCCGCTCGCGATGAGTGACTCGGCGGTCTCGACGATGGTGGTCCGCACGTCGCGGGTGGTCCAGCCCAGTTCGGCGCGAGCACGGGCGGACGAGGTGCGGGCCGGTGTGTCGAGGAGCGGCAGCGCGAGTCGCAGGGTGGGGTTGACCCGCGAGCCGAGCCGGACCGTCCAGCTGGGGATCGGCCGCTCCGGGACGCGGAAGCCGCGGGGGTTGTACTCGCGGGCGAGAGTCCGCGCGATGTCCGCGAGCCAGATGGCCTCGGTCGCCAGGATGTACCGGCGGCCGACGGCCTCCGGCGTCTGAAGCGCCAGTCGGTGGGCGGCGGCCACGTCGCGCACGTCCACCGGAGCGAAGCCGAGTCGAGGCAGCGCCGGCAGTTGCCGGGTGAGCAGTTGCCGCACGACGTCGACCGAGACGCTGATCTCCGGGCCGTGGACCGGGCCGAGGATGAGGCCCGGGTTGAGGACGACGAGCTCCAGCCCTAGTCGTTCGGCCTCGGCCCAGGCGGCCCGTTCGGCCAGCGTCTTGCTCTTGGCGTACGGCTCGCAGCGTTCGACGACCGACCAGTCGTCCTCGGTGCACTCCCGCCCGCCGGACATGTCGTGCCCGCTGCGAACGGCCTCGACCGACGAGGTCAGCGCGACCCGCCGCACTCCGGCCCGGCCCGCGGCTCGGAGCACACGCAGGGTGCCGTCGACCGCGGGACGGATCAGTTCCTCCTCGTCGCGGGGACGGTACTTCGGTGCCGGCGACGCGACGTGCTCGACGACCGTGACGCCGTCGACGGCGGCGTCCCAGCCTGGGTCCTCGAGCAGCGAGGCCGGGACGAACTCGAGCCGCCCTCCGGTCCGCCGCGCGGCGGCACGCAGGTGGTCGACGGGTGCCCGTGACAGGTCGCGGACCGTGCCACGGACATCGAAGCCGTGGTCGAGCAGGTCGATCGCGCAGTGGCCGGCGACGAAGCCGGTCACGCCGGTGACAAGGGCGAGGGGTCGGGACATCGGCTGCTCCGGTGGTTGACCAGGGATATCTAAGCAGTGCTTAGACTGGCACCTAAGCACTGCTTAGATAGACAGGTCAAGCGATACACTGTGACGATGCGCCAAGGCGTTGATCAGCACGCCGACTCGGGCGTCGACCCCGGCGGGCGGCCCTACCACCACGGCGCGTTACGCGCGCGACTCCTCGCCGCCGGTCTGGACCTGGTGGCGGCGGAAGGTGTCGGGGCGCTGAGCCTGCGCAGGCTCGCACGGGAGGCCGGAGTCAGCTCGGGCGCTCCTTACCATCATTTTCCCGACCGGGCGGCGCTGTTCGCGGCGATTGTCGTGGACGGGCACGACCTGCTGTTCACTCGGCTCGACGCCGCGCGGGCCGGCAGCTCCGACGCCGTCGCCACCCTGTGTGAACTGCTCGTGGCCTACGCCGGTTTCGCCGCCGATCATCCAGCACACATGCGCGTGATGCTGCGCCCCGAACTCGCCGAACCGGCCGCGCATCCGGAGGTGACGGCGGCAGGAGTGCGCCCGATCGAGTTGCTACGGTCGGTTGTTCTGGCCGCGCAGGACGAAGGCGCCGTTCCTCCCGGCGACCCGGAACCCGTGCTGCACATGTTCTGGTCGCTGGCGGTCGGCTACGTGACGCTGTGGCTCGACGGCCCGGTCGAGGCCCGCTGCGCTGTTCTCGGCACGACGCCCGATGAGATGATCCGCCGCGTTGCGTCGGCCGTCGAGGAACTGCTGCGACGACCGCCTGCCTAGTGCCGCGACCTGGGCGGTCCGCGATGCTCGGCGCGGACCGCCAGCAGCTGTGTCCGCTGCCGCGTCCCAGCCGAACGGCGCCCGACCCCGGCGGATCCTGCGGTCACGGCATCGACACTGATCAGTTCTGGGCCGGACGACGCCGGGGCGGCACCGAGATCCCCGCGACGGGGCGGGTACGGTACGGCGCCTCCAGGCGGGCGACCTCCTCCTCGGTGAGCAGAAGGTCGAGCGCGGCGACGGCCTCGTCAAGATGGTGGGGTTTCGTCGCGCCGACGATCGGTGCGACGACGACGGGGTTGCGCGCAACCCAGGCCAGCGCCACCTGAGCCCGGCTCACACCGCGCTCGGCGGCAATCTTGGCAACTTCCTCGACGATGAGCCGGTCGTCGTCCTGGTAGAGCGTTCTGGCGAAGGCATCGGTCTCGGTGCGGGTGGTGCCTGTGTCCCAGTCGCGGGTGAGAAGGCCGCGCGCCAACGGACTCCAGGGAATCACTCCAATGCCCTGGTCGGCGCACAGCGGGAGCATCTCCCGCTCCTCTTCCCTGTAGAGCAGATTGTAGTGATCCTGCATGGACACGAAACGCGTCCACCCGTGGCGCTCGGCGACGAACAGCGCCTTGGCGAACTGCCACGCGTACATCGACGAGGCGCCGATATAGCGGGCCTTTCCGGCACGCACAACATCGTGCAGGGCCTCCAGAGTCTCCTCCAGCGGCGTCGAGTCGTCCCAGCGGTGGATCTGGTAAAGGTCGACGTAGTCGGTACCGAGGCGGCGCAGGCTCGCGTCGATCTCCGTCATGATGACCTTGCGTGAAAGACCACCGCCATTGGCGCCGGAACGCATCCGCCCCTGGACCTTCGTGGCGATGACGACCTCGTCCCGCCGAGCGAGATCCTTCAGGGCCCGGCCGGTGATCTCCTCGCTGCGGCCCAGGGAATAGACGTTCGCGGTGTCGAAGAAGGTGACGCCGGACTCGACGGCCCGTTGGAAGAATGGCCGGGACGCCTCCTCGTCCAGGGACCACGGGTGCGTCCCCTTCCCGGGCGTTCCGTAGCTCATGCAACCCAGGCAGACCCGGGAGACTTCCAGACCGGTCGACCCCAGCTTCACGTACTCCACGAGATAGCGTCCTCTCCGCGACGACGGCATGGCAGGGACCCGGCCATCACTCTGCCACGAGCTCCTGGCAGGACGGGCCGGCTTCCTGCCCCGCACCCGGTCGTTCCGCTGGCTCCGCGCCGCCGGTCAGTCCTCGGTGTCCACCCCGTAGGAGCGCGCCAGTGCAGCAAGTCCGTGGTCGTGGCCCTGCCCCACCGCACGGAACGCCACAGGCCGTTGCGGCGGTACACCTCGGCCAGGATGAGGGGCTGCTCGGTGGTCGCCGCATCCATCGTCGCGTTCAGCCACGGCAGACCATCCGGTGTTCGGGCCGCCACGCTGACCGGACCGATCTCTCCGAAGGTCCGACCGTCGCCGAGCGCGGCGACGACCACCCGGTGCACGGAGCTCGGCAACAGGGCGAGATCCAGGGCGATGGCCTGCTCGGACGGTCCGTCGACGCTGAGCGCGGCAGCGCCGTCGTCCGTGCGGGGCTGGTTGAAGAACACGACATCGTCGTCGTCGCTGACCAGCTCGTCGACGCCGACCAGGAAGGCGACCAGGTCGATCTCCACGGTGCTGTCCCAGGCCCAGTTCGCGGCGACCGTCCACCGCGTGCCGACCGCTGCCGTCGGAAGATCGACGACCGCTCCGCGGACGAGTGCGCGAGGCTCAGAGGCCGTTGTGCCACCGGGCGGCCGAGGCCCGCCGGCAGCCAGGTTCTCCAGGAGGCGGAGGAAGGTCTCCGCCGTGGTCACGGGGAGCCCCCGACTCCGGATGCGGGTCATCCGGCGGTCGGTCTCACCGCCGGGCAGGCACACCACGTCGGTCACGCTCGCGGTCAGGTTCACCGCGACGAGACCGCCGGACTCGATGACACGTTCCCGGACGGCGGCGGCGTCCGCATGCGGCCCGCCCAGGACCAGCACACGCCGGACACCGAGCGGTCGTGCCGCTGGGCGGGTTGCTTGCCGGCCACCCGAGGCCGCACGAACCGGCGGACTCACCGTGCCTCCCGTGTCCCGGGGTCCGCTACCTGCGACTTCAGCGAAGCGAGCCGATTCGTCAGCGGCGGCCGGCCTTGCCGCTGCCAGCAACGCTGTCGTTGGCGACCAGGACGCTGGTGCGTCGGCTGACAGCATCCGCGACGGCCAGCCCGGCGTCGGCGAGGAGCCGTTCCAGGGTGGCCCGCGGGGTGCCTGTCTCGCCGGTGAGAGCCACGCGCATTCCCTGCACGAGTCCGGCGGTGGTGAGCTGGCCCGGGTTCAGGAACGCACAACGCGCCCTGGGAGCCCGGACCGGTAGCGGCGCCGGCACCCGGCCGCTGATCGTAATGGGCAGCTCCACGTCCTGGTCGATGGCGAGAGCCAGCATGTGCGGCAGGACCGTCGCGACGACCCGGGCGTCACACAGCGCGTCATGCTGCCTCTCGAAGGGGACGAACCAGAAGTCGGCGACCGTGGCCAGCCGGAAGTCGGGCAGTGGCAGGTCGAGACGACGTGCCAGCGCGCACGAACACATCCGCCGTTCGACCGGTAGATCCAGGTGGCCCGAGCGGCCTCCGCCGCCAGGAACTGCCAGTCGAAGGACGCGTTGTGCGCGACCAGCACCCGTCCTGTCAGCTGGGCGTGCAGTTGGTCAACGATGTCCGGGAATCGCGGGTTGCCCGCGAGCCGCTCTCGGGTGAGGCCGTGGATGTGCACCGGACCGGGATCGCATCCCGGATCGAGCAGCGTCGACCACTCCGCCTCCACCGAACCGTGCGTGTCGACCTGGATGACGGCGATCGACAGGATACGGCCCCGTGCCGCCGCGAGCCCGGATGTCTCCACATCCACGATCGCGAAGGGGGCCGGAAAGCGGGCGGAGCGCCGCCTGTGCTGTTGAGGTTCGACGAGGGCAGGACGGGCAGCGGACACACAACAGTACTGTTGTGGATACAACTCGTCACAGTTCACATGGCCACCAGACGAATCACACAAATCGCCCGCGGCGTACCTGTGTGGCCAGGGTCACCCGAGGCGGGTCCGCGGTCGCCCCAGCCCACCCGTGGATGCACCGAAGGCCGCTGACCTGCAGCAACGCGAACCCAGACCGGCCTGCCACGCCAGGCAGCAAGGCCGCGGAGCGCACCTCCGCACGGATATCCGGGGCGGCGCGATCAGGCGCGGGAATGCCGGCACCCTGTTTGGACTTCGCTGTGACCGATGACTTTCGAGCTGGCAGACAGCGAGCGTCTCTTCCGGCCGGCAGCCGGTGAGGACGGCCGGGCCGGCGAACGCTGATGGGAAGGGGCCCGGTGACGCCACCAGCCGACCCGGCAATGCCTGATCCACGACGGTGGCGCGCGCTGCCGGTGATTCTGATCGCCAGTTTCATGAGCCTTTTCGACGTGTTCGTCGTCAACGTGGCGGCGCCGAGCATCGGAACGGACCTGGGGGCGTCCAACGCCGGCCTCGAACTGATCGTCGGGGGCTACTCGTTCACCTACGCGGCCGGGCTGGTCACCGCGGGGCGGCTCGGTGACCGTTTCGGCCGCCGCCGGATGTACCTCGTCGGCATGGCGCTGTTCACCGCCGCGTCGGCGCTGTGTGGACTCGCGCCGAACGAGGGGGTGCTGATCGCCGGCCGCCTGTTGCAGGGCGCGGGTGCGGCGGCGATGGTCCCCCAGGTGCTCGCGCTGATCAGCGTCACGTTCCCGCCCGCGGAGCGACCGCGGGCCTTCGCGTTCTTCGGCGTCACGATCGGGCTCGGCGGGGTCTGCGGGCAGGTCCTCGGCGGGGTGCTGCTCGACCTGGACATCTTCGGCCTCGGCTGGCGCCCGATCTTCCTGGTCAACGTTCCGGTCGGGCTGGTGGCGCTGATCGGCGCCCGGCGTCTGGTCGCCGAGTCGCGGGCGGCACGCCCGGAGCGGCTCGACCTCGTCGGTCTCGGCGCCCTGACACTGGGTATCGGGCTGGTGCTGATCCCGCTCACCCTCGGCCGGGACGAGGGCTGGCCGCTGTGGACCTGGCTGGCGCTCACCGGCGATGTCCTCGTGCTGGGCGGATTCGCCGGCTGGGAGGCGCGGCTGGCCCGCCGCGGCGGGCACCCGATCATCCCGCCGGCGGTGGTGCGCTCCCGGCCGGTGGTCGGGGGCATGGTGATGAGTGCGGGCTACTTCCTCTTCTTCGGCGGTTTCCTGCTGGCGCTGACGATCTTCCTGCAGGTGGGGCAGCACCGCTCGCCGCTGAACGCCGGGCTGATGTTCGCGCCGCTCGGCCTGGTGTTCGCGCTCTCGTCACTGGGGGCCCGCCGGCTCGTCGCCGTGCACGGACCACGGGTGCTGACCGCGGGCACACTGGTCACCGCCCTGTCGCTGTGCGGCATGGCCGCGGTGACCGTGGTGGAGGGTGTCAACATCTCCGCCTACGAGCTGACTCCGCTGCTGATGCTCGCGGGTGCCGGCAACGGGCTGGTGATTCCCGCGCTGGCGGCGAGTGTCATGGCGGCCGCGCCGCCCGATATCAGCGGCACGGTGAGCGGTGTTCTCACCACGACCCAGCAGTTCGCCTCCGCGCTGGGTGTCTCCGGCGTCGGCGCCCTGTTCTTCGCCGAGAGCGCCCGGAACGGGCCGGACGCCGGCCTGCTCGCCACGGTCCTCGTGGGCCTGGCCTCGGTCGGTGTCGCCTTCCTCGGTTCCCTCGTCCTCCCCCGGCGTGCGGACGCGGAGACGTCGCCGGCCTCGCTGCCAGCCCTGGCCGCCAGCGGCGCACCCGTCCCGGCCGCCGTGACGGCGCCGGCCGCAGCGGAGGTCAGGGCCGGGGCGGCCTAGCTCCGCGACCGGCCGGGGCGAACTCTGCCGGTCACGGCACCAGCGAGCCCGGGCCGGTCACGGCGCCGGGGGGAAGGTGGTGGATACTGCCGCTCGTGGGCTCTGAATCCGGTGAACTTCTCGCGCTGCCGGCCCAGCGGGCACGCGAGTGGCCGGACGGGGCGATCGATGTCGATGCCCTCGCAAGAAACGGCTGGCGACCGCGCCCTTTCCGGCAGTTTATCCTCAAGGTACACAGCCGCTGCAATCTTTCCTGCACCTACTGCTATGTCTACCACATGGCCGACAGCAGCTGGCGGGGCCAGCCGACGGTCATGTCCCGGGAGACGATGGCGGCGGCCGTCCGACGGATCGCCGAGCACGCCCGGGAACACGGCCTGCCGCTCGTCCGGGTGGTCCTGCACGGCGGTGAGCCGCTCCTTGCCGGAAAGGAGTACATCGGCCATCTGGCAGCCGTGTTCCGCGCCGCCCTGCCGCCCGGTGTGACGGTGCAGTTCAGCATCCAGACAAATGGCGTCCTGCTCAGTGAGAGCTTTCTTCGCCTGTTCCTGGAGCACGGTATCCGGGTCGGTGTCAGCCTCGACGGGACGTCCGCCGTCCACGACCGGCACCGGGTGCACGCGGACGGCCGCGGCAGCTACGACGAGGTGGTGCGGGGGGTGCGGCTGTTGGCGTCGCCGCCCTACCGGGAGCTGTTCGGCGGGCTGCTGTGCACCGTCGACCTGACCGCGGACCCGATCGCGACCTACGAGGAGCTGCTCTCCTTCGACCCGCCCGCCATCGATCTTCTGCTGCCGCACGGGCACTGGTCCGGTCCGCCGCCCGGGCGGGAGCCGGGAGCGGCCGCGACCCCGTACGCCGACTGGCTTATCGCGGTCTTCGACCGCTGGTACTCCTCGCCCGATCCCCCGGATGTCCGCCTCTTCCAGGAGATCATCTATCTGATCCTCGGGGGGGCCAGCAACACCGAGGCGGTCGGCCTGACCCCCTCCAGCCTGCTCGTCATCGAGACGGACGGCGCCCTGGAGCAGGTGGACACCCTGAAGTCGACCTACGAGGGCGCCCCGGCCACCGGCCTGAACGTCGTCGACCACCCGCTTGACGCAGCGCTGGGCCACACCTCGATCATCGCCCGCCAGCTGGGTGTCGACGCGCTGGCACCCAGCTGCCTGGCCTGCCCGGTGGTGAAGGTGTGCGGCGGCGGTTACTACCCACACAGATACCGCCGCGGGTCGGGGTTTCGTAACCCCTCCGTGTACTGTCCAGACCTTCTCCGCATTGTGCTGCACATTCAGGACCGACTCCGGGACGACCTGACGCGGCGGGACAACGGGAAGCGGCCCTAAGCGGCCGTTCGAGCCAGCCTCTGGCCTGTCCCTGCCGAACTTCTGGTCGGTCGGCGGGCGCGGGCCGTGGTTAGATGGCCGGGGACGGATAGACCCGGGTAGAAACCGGGCGGCAACGGGCGGCAACGGGGGGCAACCGTGGAAGCGGCGACGGGCGACATCGTGTCCGAGATGGCGGACCTGACCCGGGCGGATCTGGATGGCCTCGTACTGACGGGCGATCCCAACACGGTCCTGTCCCGGTCACTACGCCGACTCGTGCGGGATATCGAGCATCCCGGTGAGGCGCTTGCAGGGTTCCAGTCGAGTATCTGACCGGCCGGTGACACCAGGGCCCCCCGGCGGCACCGGTTCCACCTTCGGTCCCGGTTCCGCCTTCGGTACTGGCACGGGCTCTCGCCCGGGGCGCATCGGCGGTTCGGCCGACCGGCCCGCGGGCACCCACGTGCTCGCCCGGGCGGAGTTCGACATCCTCGCCGCGGGGGCGGGCGGCACCGACGGGGTGCTGCGGGACGCTCAGCTCAGCCGGCGCGTCCTCCTCCTGCGGGCGGTCGTCGACAGCGCGGCGGAGCGGGGCACGCCGCTACAGGCGGAGCTCCGGCACGCGCTGGCGCTGCTCTCCGACGCGCAGCGCCGCGACCGCGCCGCCGTGCAGTCCGTCCTGCTCTCCCCCAACATCGGCGCCTGGGCCACCCACTGCCTGAGCCGGCTGCGCAGGTCGGGCCCGCCCGAGGAGGACCTGGCCTACCTGGTCGGCCTGGCGGCAGCCGCGGCGATCCGCGCGGGCCTCGACTTCGAGGTCACCGTGCGGCCCACGCGGGCCGGGGTGATGTTCCCGACGCTCGGCCGGGCCGACCTCCCGCCCGGAACCGGGGAGGTGCGGGTACGCCACCGCGGGGGCAGCGGCAGCCTGGAGCTGGCCGGTCTGGAGACCATCGCCGTCGGCGACGCCACCGGGAACGACACCCGGGTGTGGCGCCCGCTGCGCCTGCTGTCCAGCACGGCCGGCGGCGAACGGATCAGCGTCCTGCTGGACGATCTCGACCCCTACCGGGGGCATCAGGGCCTGCCGGTGGCCGGCCGGCTCAGCCGCGCCGAGGTGGCCGACTGGCAGGCCCGGCTGGACGAGGCCTGGCTGCTGCTGACCCATGGTCATCAGGCCCGGGCCATGGCCATCGCGCGCGGAGTGGCCGCGTTCGTCCCGCTGCGGGCGACCGCGAGCGCACCGGAGCTGTCGGCCAGTTCGCGGGACGCCTTCGGGGCAGTGGCGCTGACCTGCCCGACGGACGGCATCACGCTGGCCGGCGCGCTCGTCCACGAGTTCCAGCACGCCAAGCTGTCCGCCCTGCTCGACCTGGTGCCGTTGCACGGCCGGTCCGGTGGTGAGCTCTTCTACGCGCCGTGGCGCAGTGATCCGCGGCCGGTGCGCGGACTCCTCCAGGGCGCCTACGCCTACCTCGGCCTCTGCGACTTCTGGCAGGTCCATCGTGCCTCCGCGGGGGCACCGGGCGCGCGGCTGGCCGAGTTCGAGTTCGCCCGGTGGCGGGACCAGGTGCGTCGGACCCTGCCGACGCTGGCGGCGTCGGGCGAGCTCACCCCGGAGGGTTCGAGGTTCATCGGCGGGATGGAGCGGCAGGCCGCGGAGCTGTGCCGGGCGGTGGTGCCGGACCGGCCGGCGGCCTTCGCCCGCATCGCCTCCGCCGACCATCGGACCACCTGGCGGCTGCGCAACCTGCGCCCCGAACCGGAGACCGTCGCGGCACGGGCCGACGCCTGGCTGGCCGGGCGGGCCTGCCCGGCGGTGCCGCCCGTCCCGGCGCGGGTCATCACCGGCCGGCCCGCGTTCCACATGACGGGGCGGATACGGCTCGCCCGGCTGGCCGTCACCGAGCCCGAACAGTTCGACCAGGTGCGGCACAACCCCGGGGCGCTGGCCGCCCTGGCCCCGCCGGCGACCGTCGCCGACGCCCGGTACGTGTCGGGAGACGCGGCGGGGGCCGCCCGGGCCTACCGGGACGAGCTCGTTCGGGACCCGGCGCGGATCGACGCGTGGACAGGCCTCGCGCTGGCCTGTCGGGACCTTCCCGATCCGGCCGGCAGCGGGCTCACCGACGGCGGGCTCACCGGCAGCAGGCTGACCGGCGGCGGGCCGTTGGACGCGGCGCCGGAGGAGGTCCTCGCCCTGGCGGGCGAGATCACGAGCCGGTCGGGATCCGCTCCCGACCCGCTGGGACTCGCCGCCTGGCTCGCCGCCGGCACCGCACCGCCCGCCAGCGCCGGCTGACCCGACCCGCCGACCCACCACCAGCGGCTCGGACCCGGACCAGGACCAGGACCCGCTCAGAAGGGCGAGGGCTCGAAGACGAAGTCGAGCCGGTTTCCCTTCGTCATCTCCAGGACGTCGATGTGCTCCGCGCCGAGTGCCTGCCGGTAGCGTGCCAGCGTCTCGCCGGCCAGGACGTCCGCCTGCCGTTCGAGGCCGAGGGCGCGCAGGTCGAGGGCGAGGTTCGCGGCGCACATCAGGGCGTGCGGGTGCTCGGGCCCGAGCACCCGGGTCAGCCCGGGCAGGACGGTCTCGTCCAGGTCACGTGCCCGTTCGACGTCGCCGAGGTCGGCCACGGCCGCCGCCAGGCTCGACCGGCAGGTCAGAGTGAGGTGGTGCTCCGGGCCGAGGCTCCGCTCGAGCCCGGCGAGGGCGTCCTCGAGTTTGTCCTTCGCGTCCTCGATGAGGCTCATGTCCCCGCTGTCCCGGCCGATCTGGCGGCGCACGACGGCGAGGTTCAGGATGCTGGCGTGGGTGTAGGGATGATCCGCGACAAGCACCCGCCGGTAGCCCTCCACCGTCCTCTCGATGAAGTCCGCCGCGGCCTGGAGATCACCGACCCGGCGCAGCGAGTTCCCCAGGTTGATCGCCGCGGCGAGCGTGTCGGGGTGGTCGGTGATGAAGTTGTCCTCGTAGCGGCGGTGGGTCTCCTGGGCGAGGGCGAGGGCGCCGTGGAAGTCACCGTCCAGCCGCCGGGCCACCGAGAGGTCCTTCGCCTGCAGCAGGACCCAGGCGTGGTTCTCCGGCAGGACCGCCCCGGTCACCTGCTCGTAGAGCTGGTAGGCCTGCTCGGCCAGGCTGCGGGCCTGCCGGTACTTCCCGGCCTGGCGGATGTCACGGGCCACCGCGTTGAGCGAGAAGATGACGAAGGGGTCGTCGTCGCGGCCGTAGTAGTCCCGGCGGTCCTGCAGGGTCCGCTCGTCGAGGGCCCGGGCCCGGAGGTAGTCGCCGGTCAGCTCGTAGTCCACGGCCAGGTTGTTGGCGGCGATGAAGGTGTCACCGTGGTCCTCGCCGAGCACGTCCCGCAGTCTGGTCAGAACATCCTCGTCGAGGTCGCGGGCGCCGGCGAAGTCACCGCGCACCCGCAGGTCGGCGCCGTGGCCCAGGGTGACGAGCAGCGTCTCCTGGTCGTCGGTGCCGAGGACCTGCCGCATGTCCTCCATGGTTGACCGGCGCGACTCGTAGGCGTCCTGGTACCGCCCCAGGCTCCACAGTGCGTCGGCCCGGCGGCGGGCTGCGACCAGCAGGTTGCGGTCACGGGCGCCGTCGCCGACCGCCCCCCAGATCGCCAGTGCCCGCTCGGCCTTCTCCAGGCAGCCTCGCGTGTCCCCGACGTTGTAGGTGTACCGCATGATGTTGACGTAGAGCCGGCGGATGTCGGTGTCCGCGCTCTCCACGACGGCGGACGGCTCGACGTGCGGCAGCAGGTTCTCGTAGGACGGCCACTTCTGGACGTCGTCGGGATCATCCGGGTCCGCCGCCCGCAGCAGGCGGTGGACCTCGTCACGGATCTGGACGGTCTCGCTGTCGGACAGCTCGTCCCGGATGAGCTTCTGGATCAGCCGGTGGACCTGGAGGGTCTTGCGGTTGTTGTCGATCCGGGCAAGGGCGTACCGGCCCAGCTCACGGATGGCACGGCTGACCATGATCGGGTCGGCGAGGGCGTCGCGCAGCGGCGAGCTGAGCACGTACCTGCCCAGGATGAGCAGGTCGCGGGAGATCGGCTCCGGCCCGAAGAAGGCGCAGCGGCGCAGCAGCTCCATGGCGAACGGCATCTGCTCCCGCAGCCGGGT
This sequence comes from Parafrankia sp. FMc2, assembly GCF_041008525.1. NCBI lineage: Bacteria > Bacillati > Actinomycetota > Actinomycetes > Frankiales > Frankiaceae > Parafrankia > Parafrankia sp. FMc2. The sequence continues at coordinate 32,069 of NZ_JBFLUG010000059.1, forward strand.
CACGGACAGGCTCCAGGCGGCGGCGACGGGAACCGCGTAGTCGGACGGCGGGTTCTCGGCCAGCAGCTTCGCCGCCTCCCGGCTGAGCAGCTCCAGGTAGTCGGCCACGGCCATGCCCGTCTCCACCTGCAGCGCGCCGGCCTGTTCCAGGGCGAGCGGCAGGTCGCCGAGCTCCTCTGCCAGCCGGTCCGCCTCCGGCGCGGTGATACCGGGGACCCTGCGGTGCAGGAACTGCAGGCTCTCCGGCCGGCTGAACACGTCGACCTCGACCGTGTCGGCCATGCTCTGCCAGCGGTGGTTGCGCGAGGTGACGAGCACATGGCCGGGCCCGTGCGGCAGCAGCTCTCTGATCATCTCCGGCTGGTCCGCGTTGTCGAAGATCAGCAGCCAGTGCTCGTACGGCTCCCCGCGGCGCAGCGCGTCGAGCACGGCGGCGACCGCGTCCTCGATGCGGCCGGGGGTGACGCTCAGGCCGAGCCGGGGAGCCAGGCCCGCCAGCGCCGACCGCGCCAGCGCGGTCTGGTCCGCCGGGACCCACCACACCACCTGGTAGTCATTGGCGAAGCGGTAGGCGTATTCAATGGCGAGCTGGGTCTTGCCGACTCCCCCGAGGCCCTGCAGAGCATGCGGAAGAACAGCTGTCACCTCGGACGTCACCCGGTGCCGCAATGCGTCGAGCAGGCTTTCTCGCCCGGTGAAGTTCTTGTTCCGCTGGGGAACGCTTCCCCAGACGACTGGTACCGCCCGGTTCGGCCCGGCGCCTGTCGGCTGTATGGTCGCCACCATCCTGCACCCGCTTCCACCCTGAACCCGGGCCCGATCTTCTCACATAAACCCCTCTCCGTGGCCCGTGGTGGCACGGCGGATCCGGAAGCGTGGTCTCACGGCTGAATTCCGGAGAAATACGGGATCCATCTCCGTGACCATCGAGCACAGGTTCACGCAGCGGTGCCGGGCACCGGTTCCACAACCGCGGCCTCGGGCGTGCTCCTCGGCCACGCGGCGTTTTCACGCCGCGGTCTCGCCGGACTCCACCGCCGCCTCCACCGCCGCCTCCGCCTCCGACTCCGGCCCGCTCCGCCCGGCTTCGCTTCCCAGGACCACGGCGCCGCTCCTGACCTGGCTGATCCGGCTCCGGTCAGCCCTGTTCCGGCTCCGGTCAGCCCTGTTCCGGTTGCTTCCAGCCCCGTTCCGACTGCTTCCAGCCCCGTTGCCGCCCGTTGCCGGCGGTCGGCGGGCCGGGGCCAGCGAAAGCATCCCGACCCGGGCCGGATGATTCTGGGGTGACGCTGTGAGAAAGTGGCGAAACGACGCCGAATACATTTGTGGGGCGCGCGATGAACGAGAAGGACTGGGAACGTCTCGTCGACCAGCTCAAGAACGGCGACTGTACGCCGCTCGTCGGTCCGGGCGCTGTCGGCAACGGCCGGCCGGCCGGCTCCGGCCTGAGCGAGGCCTGGGCGACGAGCGCCGAGTATCCGTTCACCGACCAGGACGACCTCCCGCGCGTGATGCAGTACGCCGACGTCACGGAGCAGCAGCCGGAGTCGGTTCGGCAACGGGTCGCCGGGGCTGTCCAGGCCCGCCCGGCGCCGGACTTCGCCGCGCCCACGGAGCCGCACGCGCTGCTCGCGCGGCTGCCGCTGCCCGTCTATCTGACCACCAACCCCGACGGTTTCATGGGTGCGGCGCTGCGGCATGCCGGCAAGCGGCCGCGCCGGGCCGTCTGCCCCTGGTACGAGGGCGCGCCGGTCGGCCGCGCCGGTGGCATCCCCGAGGCGTTCCCGAATCCCGAGGAGCCGGTGGTCTACCACCTGCACGGAACCGTGGAGGAGCCCCGCTCGCTGGTGCTGACCGAGGACGACCACCTCGACTTCGTGATGAACCTCGCGATGGACCGCGGCGCGGACGACCAGCAGATCATCCCGACGCACATCCTGCCGGCGCTGGCCACCCGGCCGATGCTGTTCCTCGGCTACAGCCTCCACGACTGGACGTTCCGGCTCCTCTTCCACGGGCTGTTGCGCACGGTTGCCGCGGTGCAGCCCCGCCGGCGCGCCAGTATCCAGCTCGCGCTGACGGCGGCGGACTACCGCGGCGACCGGCGCCGGGCCGAGGAGTACATCGCCGCCTACTTCGGCCGGTGGAACGTGGCGGTGTTCTGGGGCAGCACCGCCGACTTCTGCGCCGAGCTCGCCGACCAGCTGGGCTGGTCGTGATGGCCGGCGCCTCCCCCTACATCGGCCTGCGGCACTACGAGGCCGGCGACCGGCATCGCTTCTACGGCCGCGGTCAGGAAGCCCGGCAGGTCCAGGCACTGTGGATGAGCAACCGCATGCTGGTCCTCTACGGCCGGTCGGGTGTGGGCAAGACGTCGCTCCTGCGCGCCGGGGTCATTCCGCTGATCGGCGCGGACGATGCCGACCTTCTGCCGGTGAGCCGGGTGTCGCAGGGGTCGGCCTTCCCCGCGGCCGTGGTGCCGCACCACAACCCGTACACCTTCGCGCTGCTCTCCGCGTGGTCGCAGGCGACGTCCCCGGCGGCCCTGGCCGGTATGACCATCTCGGCCTTCCTGCTGGGCCTGCCCGAGACGATCGACCGCTACGACACCACGCTGCCGCTGCTCGCCGCGATCGACCAGTTCGAGGAGCTGTTCAGCGATCTGCCGCACCGCCGCTCCTACCGGGACGAGTTCGTCCGGGAGCTCGCTGCGGCCGTCGAGGAGCTGCCCCGGCTGCGGCTGCTGATCTCGATCCGGGACGACTTCGTCGCCCGCCTGTTTCCCTACGAGTCCGACCTGGCCCCGCCGCAGGGCAGGGCCCGGTTCGCGGTCCAGCCGCTGCGGCGGGACGCGGCCCTGGAGGCGGTGACCCGGCCGCTGGAGCCCGTCGGGCGCCGCTTCGACCGGGGGGTGGCCGAGCGGCTGGTCGACGACCTGCGCACCACGACGGTCACCAGCAGTCTCGGGGAGGTCCGCGAATCAGTCGCCGAGACGGTCGAGCCGGTACACCTCCAGGTCGTCTGCTCGGCGCTGTGGGAGGCCCTGCCGGAGGACGTGCCGGTGATCTCCCTCGGCCACCTGCGCGACCACGGCAACATCGACCGGGCGCTGACCGACTTCTGCCGGCGGACGGTCGCGGAGGTCGCCGCCCAGCACGGCGTGCCCGAGCCCGATGTGTGGGACTGGCTCATCCGGGTCTTCATCACCGACCTCGGCAACCGGGGAACCGTCTACGAGGGGATCAGCACCACCGGTGGGATGCCGAACGCGGTCGCCCGGGCGCTGGCGGAACGGCACGTCCTGCGGACCGAGGAGCGGGCCGGTTCGTGGTGGTACGAGCTGCTGCACGACCGGCTGATCGATCCGGTGCGGCGCGGCGGCCGTCCCTCGTCCGTCCAGACCGCCCCGAACCCGAGCCCCGCGGTGTATCTGCGCACGGCCGAAGGCGCGCTCGCCGACGGCGACCTCGCCCTGGCCGAGAAGTACGCCGGTGACGCTGTCGCCTTCGGCGGTGACCACGCCGATCCGCGCACGCACGCGGAGGCCGAGGCGTTCCTCGGCACGATCGCCGCGAAGCGGGGGCAGCTGGCCGAGGCGGAGACCCGCTTCCGCAACGCGACGACCTACTTCGACGCTCTCGGCGACAAGACGGCCGTCGGCCAGCTGCAGGCGGCACTCGGCCGCCTGCTGCTCGACGAGGCCGGGCGCCCGGGTGACGCGGTGGTCGAACTGCAGTCCGCGTCGACCCGGCTGCCCGGTGATGTCGACCTCCGCGTGGACCTGGCCCGCGCCTACTGGGCGCTGGGCGAGCACCAGGCAGCGACGGGTCTCCTGGGTACCGCCCTGACGATCCTGCCGGCGCACGTCGACGCGCTGGTGCTGCGCGGCCTGATCACCGCCCGCACGGGCAGTCCGGCGGCGGCCCTCGAGGATCTGGCGAACGCGATCCGGCTGCGTCCTGCCATCGCCGAGAGGCCGGAGGTGGGCGCGGCGCAGGAGCACGCACGGAGCCGACTGAACCGCCGCTGACCCGGCCGCCGGTGCCTGGCGGAGGCTACCCACGCGGAACGCCGCCGGACGCCACGAGGTCGAGCAGGTAGAGGCCGTGTGACCCGCCGACGATCACCTGGCTGCCGGCGGCGGCCCCGGCGGCCCAGGTGCAGGCATGGAGCGGTCCGTTGAGCCGGATCATGGTGACCGTGTCGCCGCCGACCGGATCCCAGATGCGGATGGTGCCCTCGCGGCCGACGGCGGCGATCCACCGGCCATCCGGCGCGACGGCGGCGGCCGAGACCGTGTCGCCCCGGCCGGCGAGCACCGGCCCCGCGGCCAGGGCGAACGGATTCCACACCCGCAGGGTCCGGTCCCGGCCGACCGACGCGAACCAGGAGCCGTCGGGTGCCACGAGCAGGTCCGCGACGCCGTCGGTGTGGCCGCCGAGCAGGGCGAGCTGCCGTCCGGTCGCGGGGTCCCAGACCCGCACCGTCGCGTCGACGGCGCCGGATGCCAGCCAGGACGCGTCGGGGGCCACCGCCAGCGTCGACACCCAGCCGGTGTGACCGGTCAGGGTCCGCAGCTCCCGCCCGCCGACCGGATCCCAGATCCGCACGGTGCCGTCGGTCGCCCCGGACGCCAGCCAGGACGCGTCAGGCGCGACCGCCAGCGCCGACACCCAGCCGGTGTGACCGGCCAGGACCGCCAGCTCCCCGCCTCCGGTCGGATCCCAGATCCGCACGGTGCCGTCCGCGGCGCCCACGGCCAGCCAGGACGAGTCGGGTGCCACCGCCAGCGCCGGTGAACGGCCGGTCACGGCGTCCCGCGACGCCCGTGCGAGCCCGGTGGCCATGTCCCAGATCCGCACCGTCCCGTCGCCGTCGGCGGAGGCCATCCAGGACGAGTCCGGTGCCGCCGCGAGCACGTCGACATGGCCGGAATGACCGGTGAGCGGGACGCGACCGGCGCCGGTGCGCGGGTCCCACAGCTGGATCTGGCCGTCCTGGGTGCCGGCGGCCGCCCAGGAGCCGTCGGCGGCCGCGGCGAGCGCTGCCACGCTCGTGATGCTGCTGGTGATGCGCCCGGCCGGTTCGGCGCGCAGGGCGCCGCCCGCGGCCGGATCCCAGATGCGGACGACACCGTCATCGCCCGCGGAGGCCAGCAGGCCGCTCCCGGCGGCGACCGCCAGCGCGACGAACCCCTCGGTGTGACCGGTGAGCAGCGCGCGCCGCTCCCCGGACGCCGGATCCCACACCCGCACCGAGCCCTCCCCGCCCGACGAGGCCAGCCACGCCGAGTCGGGGGCCGCGACCAGCATCGACACCCGCCCGGCGTGGCCGTCAACGGCGGCCCGGACGGTGCCGTGGAGCGGATCCCAGATCCGCACCGAGCCGTCGCCGCCACCGGAGGCCAGCCACGACCCGTCCGGCGCCACCGCCAGCGCCGACACCGGGGCCGCGTGCCCGGCCAGCTCGGCGATCCGACGTCCGCCGGCCCGCTCCCAGAGCCGTACGGTGTGATCACCGCCCGCGGAGGCCAGCCACGACCCGTCCGGCGCCACCGCCAGCGCTGACACCCAGCCGGAGTGGGCCGCGAGCACCGCCAGCTGTCTGCCGTCCGCGGGGTCCCAGATCCGCACGGTCCCATCGCCGCCGCCGGAGGCGAACCAGCTGCCGTCCGGGGCCACCGCCAGCGCCGACACCCAGCCCGTGTGGCCGGAGAGCACCCCTCGTTCGCCGCGGTCGGGATCCCACAGCCGCACGGTCGCGTCCAGGCCACCGGACGCCAGCCACGCGCCGTCCGGTGCGATCACCAGCGCCGACACCCGGTTCACGTGGGTACCCAGCGCCTCCTCGGCGCCGGTGGCCAGCTCCCACCGGCGGATCGAGCCATCCCGCCCCGCCGAGGCGAGCCACGACCCGTCCGGCGCCGCCACCAGCGCGGACACCCCGCCGGGATGGCCGGGCAGCGTCATCCGCTCCTCCCCCGCCGCAGGGTTCCAGATCCGCACCGACCCGTCGCCACCACCAAAGAACTCGCCACCGCCGCCGGAGGCGAGCCAGGAGGCGTCCGGCGCCAGGACCAGGGCGGCCACATGCGACCGGTGGCCGGTGAGGGTGCAGGCGAGGGCCGGATCCGGCTGGTCTGGCAGCGGCGGCACGGTGGGCCGCAGGTGTGGCCGCGGCATCTGCTGGAACAGCCGTTCCGCCGCCTCGCCGAGCACGTCGACGCCGGCCGCGTAGACCGCCAGCGTCGTCATGGTGACGGCGGGATCATCCGTCGCCTGGTGCAGGTTGGCGATCTGGCGGGCGAGCCGGCCCAGCGCCTGCGCGGCCAGGTCGCCGGGCAGGAGCGCCAGGTCCGCCTCGAGGGTCACCGAGCCGGCCAGGTGGATCTTCATGGCGGCCCAGCGCAGGTCGTGCGCCAGCGCCGTGAGCTCGGCGTGTTCCCCGGCCTCACGCAGGTGCAGGGCGAGATTGGCCCACAGGTAGTTGTTCGACGGCGACAGCCGCCACCACGCGGCAGCGGATCCGCGCCGGACCGCCGGATCCGCCGGCGTCGAAGCCAACGCCGATGCCGACGGAGCGGACTGACCGAGCTCGGCGCGGTATGCCGCCAGCAGCCGGGCATGCGCCGACCGCAGCTCCGGCCCGACCCGCTCGCGGATGTACCGGTGCATGACGTCGTGAAGCCGGACACCGGGCGTTCCGGCGTTGTCCCCGCGGACCGCTCGGATCAGGGACAGCTCCGCGAGCCGGTCGCAGAACCGCCTGGTCCGAAGCGGTGACCAACCGGCGGTGTGCTTCCACATGACCTCGAGCACCTCACGCGGAACAACCGTGCCCTGCGGGAAGACGACCAGCTCCAGATAGCGGGCCAGCGGGCTGTCATCGGCCGCCCCCAGACTGTGCAGCAGCCGCAGGCTGGCCTCGACAGTCGCCGCGACCGCCCGGAGCCTCCCCTGGTCGTCGAACGCCGCCGGACCGGCCTCGTCCAGATCTCGGACGGCCTCCTCCAGTGCCGCGCCGACCGGCATGCCCGCCTCGACCCGCAGGAAGAGGTGCCCGGCGATCAGGCGCAGCAGCACCGGCCACCGCCCGCACCGTTCGGCCAGGGCGCGGGCGTCGGAGTCCGCCAGCTCCGGGACGCGGCCGCGCAGCAGTCGGACGGCCTGGTCGAGCCGCATGAGATCCACGGCGATGACCGGGCAGTCGAGCGGCAGTGTCGCCCGGTCCCGGGTCGTGACAAGTCGCCGGCAGTCCGGGCCGCCCTGTCGGAACGGCGTGAGCTGCTCGCGGGACCAGACGTCGTCCACGACCAGGAGCATCCGCCGGCCGGCGAGCAGCTCACCCAGCCGCATGCCGGCCTGCAGCGGGTCGGACGGGCCGGGATGGTCGTCCCCCAGCCGCCGGCACAATCCGTTGATCTTCTCGGCCAGCCGGGCGTCGGCGATGTCCGGCCCGATGTCGGTCCACAGGATCCCGTCGGGGAAGTCGGAACGTAGATCCTCATTCCGGCAGGCCATGTGCGCCAGCGTCGTCTTGCCGTAGCCACCCGCCCCGTGCACCGCCACGACGCCCGCATCACCGCCGGTCAACGCCCTGACCAGCGGGGCGAGCAGGCCCGGGCGGTCGACCACCCGGGTCGTCAGGTCCGGGATCCAGTAGACGGGCGAGGTGGCCACGGAACCGGAGGCCCCCGCTCCCGTCGCGGCGGTCCTCCGCGCTGACGGCGTTGACGGCCCTGAAAGCGCCGACGCCGCCGACGCCGCGGCAGCGCGGCGCCGGGCGACCTCACCGAGCGAAAGCAACAGCTCCTTTTCCAGCTCGTCCGGGGACGCCACCAGCCTGATGGTGATGCGGGACTCTCCGAGCAGGCGCCGGCGGAACGCCTCCTGGCGCTCCCAGTACACCGGGTCGTGGAACAACCTCCGTACCCCGACCGTACGGGCCTCGTCGAGAAGGAAAACCAGTCGCTCGATTCCGAGATCGGTCGCCGTGTCGAACTCGAGCTCCGTATAGGAGACGCCCGGCATACCGGCGACCGGTGACCCGTAGCGGAAACCTATGATGCCGACGTAGAGGTCGCAGTTGGCGACCCGGCGACGACACATCCGCGCCGGATCGTCGTCCTCGGCGACAAAGTAGTCCATGTCCACCGGGGCGTGTTCGAGGCGCTTTACGGCGTCCTCGGATGCCTGCACGAACGACCGGTCGGCGGGGAGTTCCCGCAGCTCGCTGGTATGACTGAGGAAAACCCTCCAGGCCGGCATTCCCATCCCGATCCCCCGATGCAGCTGTGACCCTCACGGTACTCGGAGGATCCGGGGAGCGGCGACGAAAACGCCCCGGTGGTACCCGGCCCGACAGCCGGCTCGGCCGGGTACCACCCGGTGTTTGTGTCAGCGACGGGCACTACCCGTCGAATGACCTTTTTGGGCGTTGTGCTGCGTGGTAATGCACCGGTGGCTGGTGCTCCCGCGGCCGGGTCAGAAGCCGATGGACTCCCGGACGAGGACGACGACCCCGCGGTCCGGGAACGCCTCCCGCTCGAGGATCAGGAACCGGCCGATGAACGACGACTGGCCGTAGAGGTCGGACAGTCGCTGGTTCTCACGGGGCAGGCTGTAGGTGCGGACGCGGCGCAGCGCCGTGTCCAGGTCGGGAACGACCTTCTGGGCACCCACCACCCAGATCGCGCGACGCGCACCGGAGGCGTACGGCGCGAACTGGCTGCCGCTGGCGGAACCGATGACGAGGTGGCCGGCCTCCGTCACCGCGTGAACGCTGCCGAGGACGACGTCCGGCGTCGCGCCGAGGCGGATCGTGGCGTAGACGTCGGCACTCGGGGGCGGCGCGGCGGCCCGCACCGACTGGTACTTCCCGGATTCGTCGATGTCGGCGGTGATGCCGGACAGCCGCAGGGTCTCGCTGGACGCGGTGAAGACCGACTGGTCGGTCGGCACCAGCCTGCCCACCAGCTCGCGGGCCTGCTCCGCGGTGTCCACCACGTGGACCTCGAAGCCGTTCCCCCGCAGCGCGGTGGTGGCGCGCTCGAGGCTGGCCTCCCCGGCCGCGTTACCAAAGGTCTCGTCAAGCGGAAGCGCTTCGACTGTCATTTCTGTCCTTTCCGGATAAGTGCCTTCCGAAGGGGCAGTCCTCCTCGGTCGGCGGGGTCAGCCAGAATTCTTGCCGCGGCCCGGGAGCCACGGAAGGAGGCACCTTTTTCTGCCCTGGTTTACTGGAGGTAACCAACACGGTCAGCGCGATGTCGGTGCGACGCCCCCCTGGCGCAGCGACTCGACGAACAGGACGGTGAGAGCCGCGACCAGGCGCACCCCCGGCCCGTCCAGCACCCCGTGGCCGCCCGGCACCGTCTCCAGCTGCGCGGTCCGCACCGTCCTGGTGATCATTCGTGCCATGTGGTGCGGGCTCACCTCGTCCCGCTCGCCGTGGATGAGCAGGGTGGGCAGGTCCGGCAACGCCCTCGGCGGCAGCTCCGCCGGCACCTCGCCGGCGAACGGACGGTGCAGCAGCGGCAGACCGAGCAGGACGAGGGCGTCCGGCCGCAGAGCGGGCGATCCTGCCAGCGACAGCGCCCGCAGTGCTCCGGTGTCCGAACCGAACAGGACGAACGGCACGTCCGGCCGCCGTGCCTCGGCGAGCGCGACGCTGACATGTTCTCCCGCCGCGAGTCCCGCGGCGAGGTAGGTGACGTCGTAGCCGTCGACCGCCAGGCGGACGGCGGTCCGCTCGAAGACCGCGGCGTCCTCACCTCGGCCGGGCATCATCACGATCGATGCCCGCGGCGCCGCGGCCCCGTCCGCGGCCGGCCAGAACCGGGTGGCTGCGCGGCCGATGTAGGCCCGCACCTGGCGATGGGGGCTGAGGGGCGTGGGGCGGGTGTGGGTCAGCGGGGGCATCTGTTGCTCCTGAGGACGGGAACTCCGGCGTTCAGCCACGCGGCGTTCAGTGGGTCAGGGGGAAGGTGCTGTTGCGGGGGCTGACCGCAGGACGGCTGTACCGGGACCGGTGACGACAGTGCGGCCGGCAACGACGGTGCGGCCGGCATCGATGGCACTGCCGGCAGCGGCGACACGGCCAACGGCGTCGCGAGAATGCCAACGTCGGCGAAAGCGCCAACGTCAGCGACAATGGGAGCGCCAGCGATCAGGGCGACACACCCCGGACCTCCCCGCAGCCGCACCGACGGCGCGTGCTGCAGCGCCGGCCCCACCGACCAGACCGACCGGGCCGGCCCTCACGGTTCGCCCGGTAACGGCAGCCGGATCACGCGGGAGGAGACCGGGTGCGCCGAGCGCACCTCGACGGGCGAGCGGAGCTCTCAGCCCGCGGGTGAGCGCGTACAGGCCGCCGAGGAAACCAGCAGGAAATCGATGTGACAGCGGGTCACGAGGCGCGTCGCACGCATAGTCCTGAATGTCGCCGAACCCAGCCACGGCATACCAGGACTTTCGTCTCCGCCGGAGCCGATGTCAATAGTCCCGAAGGCACAGGTTCGCGAGTCCTGGACATTCACTTTGTCACCATCATCGAAAAGCGGCACTGGCCCGCTTACCGCACTGCGGCCTGCGCGCCGGTAACGCGGCGGCAACAGCCCTCTCACGGTTCCCACTGCCCGCGGGCGCGCAGGATCGGGAGCACGCCCTCTCCGAACCAGTACGCCTCCTCCAGATGCGGATAGCCGGACAGCACGAACTCGCTGACACCCGCCTGCCGATAGGTCCCGATCAGGTCCGCCACCTCCTCGTGGCTGCCGACGAGGGCCGTGCCGGCACCGCCGCGGATCAGGCCCACTCCCGCCCACAGGTTCGGGTGGATCTCCAGCTTCTCGGCCGAGCCGTTGTGCAGCGCCAGCATCCGGCGCTGTCCTTCGGAGTCGCTGTGGGCGAGCCGCGCCTGCGCCGTCGCGATGGCCGCCGGGTCGAGCCCGGAGATCAGGCGGTCGGCGGCTGCCCAGGCCTCGTCGGCGCTGTCGCGGCTGATGACGTGGGCGCGCAGGCCGAACCGCGGTCGACGTCCCAGCGTTTCGGCCGCCGCGCGGACCTCGGCGAACTTCGCCGCCACCGCGTCCGGCGGCTCCCCCCAGGTGAGGTAGACGTCGGCGTGGCGGGCAGCCACGGCGATCGCGGGCGGCGACGAGCCGCCGAAGTAGATCTCGGGCGGCGGGTCCGGCAGCCGGGACAACGTCGCGCCGCGCAGCCGCACGAAACGCCCGTCGCGGTCCACCGTCCGGCCCTGCCACAGCTCCGACAGAACGGTCAGATACTCGTCGCAGCGAGCGTAACGCTCCTCCTTGTTCAGGAAGTCGCCGTAGGACTCCTGCTCGTCCGCTTCGCCGCCGGTGACGACGTTGAGCAGCAGCCGCCCGCCCGAGAGCCGCTGGTAGGTGGAGGCCATCTGGGCCGTGAGCGTCGGCGAGACGAACCCGGGCCGCACCGCGACCAGGAACTTCAGCCGCCGCGTGGTCTCGACCAGCATCGCGGTGGTGAGCCAGGCGTCCTCGCACCACGAACCGGTGGGGGTCAGCGCGCCGACGAAGCCGAGCTGCTCGGCCGCACGGGCGATCTGCCCGAGGTACTCCAGTGTCGGCGGCCGCCCCCGGGTGGTGGCGACGGCCGGCGCGCCGTGCCCGCCGGCGACCACGTCACGCGCGTCTCCGGAGGTGGGCAGGAACCAGTGGAAGGTGAGGGACACAGCTGTGGCTCCGCGGGGCTCGAGGCGAATCCTTCTGGGCGGGCCGGGTCACCGGTCACGAACAGAGCGCGCTGCTGCCCCGCGACAGGTCGACGGCGAGCCGCCGGCTGAATGTCCACTTCACCGACATGAAAAGTAGTATTTGCGGGAGCAGGACCGCCGTCAACCACTGAACGGAGGTCGTCGTGACCGAACACGTGCTGGAACCGAGCGTGCCACAGCAGCTTCCGGAGCCCGACGAGGAGCCCGCCCATGCCTGGGAACCACAGGGCGAAGCCGACTGCCGGGTCCGAACGATCATGGACCGGGTGGGCGACAAGTGGTCCTTGGCGGTCGTCTCCGAGCTGAGCGCAGGCCCGCGGCGCTTCTCCGAGGTCCGGCGCGCGGTACCAGGCATCAACCAGCGGATGCTCACCTCGACCCTGCGCACCCTGGAGCGCGACGGGCTCGTCAGCCGCACTGTCTACGCGCAGATCCCGCCCCGGGTCGACTACGAGCTCACCGGCCTGGGCCACACCCTGCTCGCCACGGTCTCCTCGCTGATCGCCTGGGCGGCCAGCAACGCCGACGACATCGACGAGGCTCGCCGCCGCTACGACGCCCGGACCCGGTCGCAGCCGCAACGCTGAGCAGCCCCGGGCCCGCCGCACTCGCCGCGCCTGGTCCCCACCGCCCTGGCCCGCAGCGGCAGGACGCGGCGGCGGCGGACCGGACCGGGTGCGACATCAGCAGTCGATGGCGTGCTCGGCCAGTTCGGCCCGCAGCGTGGTGAGCGTCGGGTTGTCCGGCCAGGCACGGTCGTTCTCGACCCCGTGCTGGGCGCCGCGGGCGTCGCGTATATCGTCGACGTCGAAGGCGCCCACGAGGCCCTTGCCGGAGGAAGGCACGTCGTTCTCGAGCTCGACGTCGCAGGTCTGCGGGTCCGCGTCGGTGTTCACGATGATGTGCGCGTCGTAGGCGACAAGGCGGGACTTCCCGTTCTTCTTCTCCCGGTCCGCTGACACGTCGACCGTGCCGTAGCCCTGGGAGCGCAGCTTCTCCGCGAACGTGTCCGCGTCGCTTTCGGAACCACAGGCCGAGAATCCGGTCACCGCGGCCAAGGTGACCGCGACCGCGAGTGCCCGGTTGACGAAAGGTGCCTGCCGCCGCCTGGCCATGATCTTCATCTGCGCCTTTCCTGAGAGGAGGGATCGACACAGACTGCACCGTTCGCCGGATGTGCATGTGTACGTGTCGCCTAGCGAACAACGTCAGCCCAGACAGACAGAGCACCGAAAGCGATGCGTCCGCCCCGCTGCGTGACATTGCGGGAGCGAAACAGGCCGCCCGCCCCTGCCGATCACGGCACCCCCGCCTCTCCGCCGTCAACGCGAGCGGCCGACAACCCGAGCAGGCCGCAGACTGGCACGGACGCCCGCCCGTCAAGGGGGGCAACGTGAAGATTCACCGGAAGGCAACCCGCCGAATTATGGTCAGGGTTCTTCGTGCTCACACGTGTCCCACGAGCGACAGCCGAAAACGAACGCTGATCCGCTCTGCTCCGGCATCGTGTTGCTCCTCGACAACAACTGTGACGACCGTTCACGGAACGGCTCGGGTGAATATCGCGGAGGTAGGAATGGGCGGCAGGCGGCGGGACCGGAGTGTGTTTCGGTCGGTGTCCGGGGGCATCGTCGCGTCGGTGTTGGCGGTCATGGCCGCGGGATGCCAGGAGGGCAGCCTCGCGGTCGTCTCGTCCACGACACCGGTAGCGACACCGCCGGCCGCAACCACGCCCACAGGCGCCCCCGCCCAGGCCATCGACACTCCGGCGAGAGACCTGCGCGCAGGAGACTACGTGCTCACGGCCGGGCCGGAGACGGCGGGCTTCGAGAGCTCGGGCGGCGCCGACGACCCGGACAGCGGCAGCAGCGCGATGCGCGCCGAGATCGCGGCGTGCGTCGGCGTCCCCGGCTACGACCCGCCCCCGCCGTCGGACGAGACGACGGGTGACACGTTCACCAACATCGAGGAATCCGACTTCCAGGCGATCAGCCGGGCCCAGATCCTACCGGCGGAGCAGATCAGCGAGAACGCCGAGATCGTGACGAGCCCTCGTTTCGCCGACTGCTACCGCGGCGCGCTGGAGGAGCAGCTGGCAGGCGAGGACGCGAGCGGTTTCACCTACGAGATCGTCGCGGTCGAGACACCGTCCCCGCCGCCGGGAGCCACCGCGCTCGTCCGCACCTCGATGGGCATCACGGACGAGTACGGCACCTACGGCTACGTCTTCGACGCCGTCTACTTCTACGTCGGCCAGGTCGCTGTCGAGCTCGAGGTCCACAATATCCAGGACGTTCCGCCGCCGGCCGTCGAGCAGGGCCTCATCGACCAGATCGCGGACAAACTGACCAACCAGTAATGACATAGACCTGCCTGCCGTCGACCCGACCCGACCCGACGGCCAGCGAAACCGCGCCGCCTACCTGCGCCATTCCCTCTCCGCCGGACTCCGTCTCATCCAGGAACGGGCACCAGAACGATCGATGGCAGTGATCTTGGACTGGTGGGGTGGTCCGAACACGACATGGGCGGCCAGGACCTGCTCTCACAGCTAGGGCCTGTTCCGGGTCCGGATCACAGGCGGGATGGTCGTCTTTCGTGTTCGGGTGCTCCAGCTGGTAGCACGGTTGTATGACCCGTGGCGACCTGACCGACGGCGAGTGGGAACTGATCGAAC
>NZ_JBFLUG010000005.1:0-136470 GCF_041008525.1 Parafrankia sp. FMc2
TGGTCTCGTGGGGCCGGTGAGGTGTATAAGCGACAGCCCCCACCACCGACGCGGCGCGGCCGGCCCGGGCGAGGGAGGTCAGGGCCTGCGTGCGGATCGTGCACGGCTCGTCCACGGCGACCAGGGGCAGCGGGCGCTCCGGGGGCGGCACGTCCCAGCCAGGCGCCGAATACCACGCCAGCGGCAGCTCGCCCGCCGCCTGGCCGGCCGGGCCGCTGGCCGTGCCGACCAGGACGGCGACATCAAGCGTGCCCCGCTCGAGCGCCTGGACGAGCCGCGCGCCGCGGTCGATACGGAACCTGACCTCCGCCCCCGGGAAGCCCTCCGCGAGGGTCTGCATCACCCGGGGGATCAGGTGGTCGGCGGCATGCTCGGTGGAACCGACGGCGAGGGCGGTCTGCGGGACGGGGGCGCCGACCCCCAGCAGGTCGAGGGCGTCGTCGTGCACGGCGAGGATCCGCCGCCCGGCGGAGAGCAGCAGCTCACCCTCCGGCGTGAGGCGCGCGCCCCGGCCGGCCGGCTCGACCAGGGGCCTGCCCACGACCTTCTCCAGCCGGCGCACATGCTGGCTGACAGCCGACTGCGACACGCTGAGCGCCTCCGCGGCGCGGCGGAATCCGCCGCAGTCGGCGATGGCCACCAGGCTGCGCAGCGCAACCAGGTCGAGCACAGGGGACACAGCAGCCATGATAGATGATCTATCACGATTACTGATCGTTTTGATCACAGAGCCGCGCTTTACAGCCGCGATATTTCCAACCATCCTGGTGGACATGCCGGGAAGAGCCCACCGGAGCAGGAGCGGGCTGCTGACGGGGAGCCCCGTCACCCACCTGACCCGCCGCCGGGTCGTCGACTTCGGTCGTGTCAGCTCGACCTCCTGTCGCGTTTCCTGAGTGCTCCGTTCCTGAGTGCTCCGTTCCGGGGTGCTCCGTTCCGGGGTGCTCCGCGCATCCGACCGCGACCGCCCTCGACGCCGCTGCTGCTCTCCCTGTTCCCGGCCCCGGCCGGTCCGGGGTGCTGCCGCCTGCCCGGCGACGCCCGATCTCTCCCCACGACAGGACAGGCACCGATGACCTCCTCTCCGTTTGTCCAGGAAGCTCCCTCCGCCGCGGTCAGCGCGTGGGACAACCCGCCTGCGGTCGCCCCGCGCGGAACGGTGATCCTCGTCGCCGGCCGCGGGGAGCACCCCGGCGTGTACGAGCGGTTCGGTACCCGCGTCGCCTTCGACGGGTACAAGGTCCGCGTGGTCGGCGACCCCACCGCGGACGAGGCCGGTGTCCGGGCCCAGGTCCGCGAGCTGCTCGACGACCCCGACCTGCCGGGCCCACGGGTGCTGGCCGGCTCCGACGCGGGTGCGGCCTTCGTCGCCGCGCTGGCCACGGCCGGCACCGGCGCGCAGAACCCCGTCGACGGCCTCATCCTGGCCGGGCTCCCGGCCGGGGAGCATGCCGCCTCCGCCGGCAGCTGGGACAGCGAGCTCGCCGAGCGCACTGCCTGCCCCACCCACCAGTCCCGGCTCAGCAACGACCCGCAGGTCCGGCGCGGCTCGCTGCTCACCCCCGTCCCGGCCGACTGGTTCGCGGCCGCCGACCTGGGGCGGGTCCAGGTGCCGGTGCTCGCCGTCCACGGCGCGGCCGACCTGGTCAGCCCGGTCCGCGCGGCGAGGGAGAGCGTCGCGAACGCCCCGTCCGCCGAGTTCGTGACCATCGCCGGCGGCCGGCACGACGCGCTCAACGACGCCACCCACCGCACCGCCGCCGCGGTCGTCGTCCTCTTCCTGGAAAGGCTGCGTGACCTCGCCCTCGCCGCCGGCGAGCAGGGTGTACCGGCCGCGCTGGCCGGGGTGACCGACCGGAAGCTCCCGGCGATCGCCGCCTGGGCGAGCGCATGACCAGCAGGTACGTCATCATCGGCGCGGGCGCCGTCGGTGCCACGGTCGCCGCCCAGTTGTACGAGGCTGGCACGGACGTCGTCCTGGTCGCCCGCGGCGCCCATCTGGAGGCACTGCGGGCCAGCGGGCTCCGTTACATCCGTCCCGACTCCGACCGGAAGATCCCGGTCCCCGTCGCCGGCGGCCCCCAGGACGTCGACCTGCGAGCCGGCGACGTCCTGGTCCTGGCAACGAAGTCACAGGACTCGGAGGCGCTGCTGGCGGCATGGGCCTGGCGCCCCGTCGCCCCGGCGGGGACCGCCGCCGAGGCCCTCCCCGTCGTCCTCCTGCAGAACGGCCTGGAGAACGCCCGCACCGCGCTGCGCCGCTTCCACGCCGTCGTCGACGCCGTGGTGATCATTCCCTCCTCCTACTCGACGCCCGGTGAGGTGGTCAGCCCGTCCGCGCCGCTCGTCGGAGCCTTCTACCTCGGGCTCGCCCCGCGCGGCACGAGCCCGGTGGTCGACCGCATCGCCGCCGACCTGCGCCGCGCCGCCTTCGCGGTGCAGGTCGTCCCGGACGTCGACCGCTGGAAGGCCGGCAAGCTGCTCGGGAACCTCGGCTACAACCTGGACGCTGCCTACCAGCCCGGCCCGGCCCGCGACGCCCTCGCCGAGGCGCTCGTGGCAGAGGCCCGCCAGGTGCTCGCCGAGGCGGGCGTCGAGGTCACCGAGGTGATCGGCAACAAGGGCGCGCTCGACCTGTCCGGCCTCGTCCACCATGAGATCGCCGGCCACGACCGGCAGGGCAGCTCGACCTGGCAGAGCCTGGCGCGCGGTGCCTCCGTCGAGTCGGACTTCCTGAACGGGGAGATCGCGCTGCTCGCCCGCCTGCACGGCACCTCGGCCCCGCTCAACGCCGGTGTGCAGCGCGACATCGCCCGGGTCGCCCAGGACGCGAACGGCCCGGGTCGGCTCGGCGAGGACGCCGTCCACCGCCTGCTCGCCTCGGCGCGGCCGGCCGCCGACGCGGGTTCCGGCGCCGACGTCGTTCTCGTCGACGCGGCCACGCTGCACGCCGAGCTCGCCGTGGAACAGCCGCCGGTCCTGCTGGACGTCCGATGGGCCCTCGGCGACCCGCACGGGCAGGACCACTACCTGGCCGGGCACCTGCCCGGGGCTGTCTACGTCGACCTGGACACCGAGCTGGCCGCCCTGCCGACCCCGCAGGCCGGGCGCCACCCCCTGCCGACCGTCGCGGACCTGCAGGGCGCGGCACGGCGGTGGGGCCTGCGCAACGACCGGCCGGTCGTCGTCTACGACAACAACGGCGGCCTGTCCGCGGCGCGCGCCTGGTGGCTGCTGCGCTGGGCCGGACTCACCGACGTCCGCATCCTCGACGGTGCGCTCACCGCGTGGCGCGAGGCCGGGTACGCCCTGGAGGCCGGTGCTGTCACACCCGTGCCGGGTGACGTGGTGCTCGGTTCCGGTCACCTGCCCACCCTCGACGCCGACGCCGCGGCCCAGGTCGCCGGCGACGGCGTTCTGCTCGACGCCCGCGCCCCCGAGCGCTTTCGCGGCGAGGTGGAACCGGTCGACCCGCGCGCTGGCCACATCCCCGGTGCGGTGAGCGCGTCGACCGGTGACAACCTGGACGCCCGCGGTCGGTTCCGCACCCCGGACGAGCTGCGGGAACGCTTCGCCGCGTGGGGGGCGACCACGGGCGACCGGCCGGTGGGGGTCTACTGCGGCTCGGGCGTCACCGCGGCGCACGAGGTCGCCGCCCTCGCCATCGCCGGGGTCGCGGCCGCGCTCTACCCGGGTTCGTGGTCAGCCTGGTCGTCCGACCCGAGCCGTCCCGTGGCCACCGGGCCGTGACGGACGTCCGGGACGTCCGGCCGCCACCGCTGCCGGACGGGCAGTGGAGCCGGCAGGATGCGGTCGTCGACGCACACCGGCTCGACCGCTCCGGCTGGCAGCCGGAAGGGCGCCCGCTCGGCGTCGCCTTCGCCCACAGCGCCGACGACGTGCGCGCCGTGCTGCGCCACGCCTCCAGGTACGGCGTCCCGGTGACGGTCCGGGGGGCCGGTACCGGTCTCGCCGGCGGCGCGGCCGCGCCGGACGGTGCGCTGATCCTCGACCTGCACCGGATGAACCACATCCGCGAGATCTCCAGAACCGACCAGGTCGCCGTGGTCGAGCCCGGGGTGATCACCGATGACCTCGACCGCGCCGCCCGCGCGGTGGGTCTGACCTACGCCCCCGACCCCGCGAGTTCCACGATCTCCACGATCGGCGGCAACATCGCGACCAATGCCGGTGGGCTGCGGTGCGCCAAGTACGGCGTGACCCGTGAGTCAGTGCTGGGTCTGGAGGTGGTGCTCGCCGACGGCGAGATCATCCGCACCGGCCAGCGCTCCGTCAAGGGAGTCGCCGGCTACGACCTGACCAGTCTGTTCGTCGGGTCGGAGGGAACCCTCGGGGTGGTGGTCGGCGCCACCCTGCGGTTGCGGCCGGTGCCGGTCGGGACGGTCACCCTGGCCGCGTTCTTCGACTCCTTCGGCGCGGCGGTCGACGCCGTCACCGGCATCGCGGCGGCGGGAATCGTCGTGGCCATGGCGGAGCTGCTCGACGGCCCGACCGTCCGCGCCGTCGACGCCGCGACCGGCGGAGATCTCGCCCTTCGCGGGGAGACCCTCCTGCTGGTCCAGACCGACGGCCCCGGGGCGGACCGTGAGGGTGACGCCGCCGAGGAGATCCTGCGCGGCAGCGCCCGGGACGTGCAACGCTCGGCCGATGAGGAGACCACCCGGCAGCTGCTGGCCGCTCGGCGGGCCGCCCTGCCGTCCCTCGAACGCCTCGGCCGGGTCCTGATCGAGGACATCGCGGTCCCCCGCTCCCAGCTGGCGCAGGCCGCGGCCCGCGTCGCGGAGATCGGTGCGGACACCGGCGTGCAGATCTTCACCATCGCGCACGCGGCCGACGGCAACCTGCACCCGATCATCGTGGTGGGCCGACCGGACGTCGACGGGCCCGGATCCGGGTCGGCCGCTATTCCCGCGGCGGCCTGGCACGCCGCCGAGCGGATCTTCAGGACCGCGCTGGAGCTCGGCGGCACCGTGACCGGCGAGCACGGGATCGGCGTGCTCAAGCGCCAGTGGCTCGGAACCGAACTCGGCGAGACGAACCTGCGCCTGCAGCGCCGACTGCGCCGCGTGTTCGATCCGGCCGGGATCCTCGCGCCCGGACACGGCCCGTAGCTCTCGGCCGGACCAGGTGGCCACCCGCACGGCGCGACTCGCTCGCCGCGGGTGGCCACCGGCCCTGTCACACGCTCAGCACAAGCGGTGTGGTTGGAGAGAGGCTATGCGCCGAAGCGCTGCCCCTGGATCCCCTGGAGGTTCTGGATCCCCTGGAGGTTCTGGATGCCCTGCCCGGCGCCGACGCCAGCCAGCTCCTGGAGACGGTTCTGGACGTAGCGCTCGCTGTGGTGGGTCTTGTCCGCGATGCGCGCGACCAGGTCGTTCACGTTGGTGGCGGCGTCGAGGTCAGCGGTGCTGACCTGCCCGAACTGGTCCAGGATGCTGTAACGGATCTGGCGCCAGTTCTGGCGCAGCTGACGCTCGATCTGCTGCTGACGCTGCCGCTCCTGCTGCTGCTCCTGCCGGTCCTGCACCTGCGTCATGTTCCTGCCTTCCTGTCAGCGATTCATTTCCAAGATTGCTTCCGAACGCGCCGGACAGCGCGGCGAACGTTACCGCACCACTTGGCTGATCGCTTTGTAAGGCAAGGCCCCCGGAATGTTCTCCGGTTTCTACCGAAGAGGCGCCAGGAAATCGGATAAAGAGCGAAGAAGTTTCTCCAGCTGGTCGCCGGGAGCCGCGGGCCGATCTGAAGTAGCGTTCCCCCCCGCCAGCACGTCGAGCGAAACCGTCACCAGGAGCTGGCCGGCACCACTGCGGACGCCGGCCCGCTCGCCCCTACGGAACCCGGTAGCCGCAGGTCACGTCGCGCCGAGCAGCACCCGGATCTCGAGAAGCCCGTCAATCAGCTCGCTCGTGGTCGCATCCCGTGGAAGCTGACGCAGCTCCTCAAGCATCGCGTCCGTCTCCTCAAGGGTCGGGATGCCATCGATCGACGCCGCCAACTCGACAATCGCGGCCATGTTCCTCCAACCGCCGGATCCGCGGCACGCCGCGGACCGTCTCCTCACGACAACAACAAGATGTCCGAATATACCTGCCGCGAGGTGACATTCCCGTTAACTGGCCATCGAGGTGATCGTCCTCCGGTCTCCCTCTTCCGGCTCCTGCCACTCAGCGTCAGAGCCCGGGTCGGTCAGGTGCACGGAAAAACGGTACGCACACACACGGCGTGTGCACCGTGATAGATACCCCGCCGACCCGCAGCCAATCTTCAGAACTGGCGGACGGCGTCCACGCCGGTCCGGAGGCCGAGATGGTCGCGAAGCGTGGCCCCCTCATATTCGGCGCGGAACACACCGCGTTCCTGGAGCAGCGGCACGACGGTGTCGGCGAACTCGTCCAGCCCGCTCGGGGTGATGTGCGGCACGAGGATGAACCCGTCCGCCGCGTCCGCCTGGACGAAGCGGTTGATCGCCTCCGCGACGGCACCCGGGCTGCCGACGAAGGTCTGCCGACCCGTCACCTCGATGATCAGCTCTCGGGTGGTCAACCTCTGCCGCTCCGCGAGCTCGCGCCACCGTCGGGCGGTCGCAAGCCGGTCCTCGTACATCCGCACGCTGGCCCGCCCCCTGGCGATCGTGTGCTCGCCGGGGAGCGGATCGACCTCGGGCAGCGGGCCCTCCGGATCGTGTTCCTGCAGATCGCGGTTCCAGACCTGCTCCAGTAGCAGAATCGCGGTGGCCCCGCTCACCTGCTGGCGGCGCACCTGGGCGGCCCGCTCCTGGGCATCGGCGTCGGTGTCACCGAGGACGAAGCTGGCCGCCGGCAGAACGAGGAGGTCCTCCGGCGCGCGCCCGTACCGGCCGAGCCGGCGCTTGACGTCGGCGTGGAACGCCCGCCCGGCGTCGAACTCGCTGTGCCGGCTGAAGATGGCGTCCGCGGACGAGGCGGCGAACTCGCGGCCCGCGTCCGAGTCGCCCGCCTGGAAGATCACCGGGCGGCCCTGCGGTGAACGCGGCACCGTGAACCGGCCCCGGATGTCGAAATGAGCATCCTTGTGCTCGAACGATCCCGCCGCCGGGTCGGCGAGGAAGACACCCGACTCCTTGTCGGCGATGATGTCATCCGCCCGCCACGAGTCGAAAAGCTCCCACGTGGTTCGGAGGAACTGTTCGGCCCGCTCATAGCGCTGGTCCTCCGGCAGGAAACCACCCCGCCGGAAGTTCTCGCCGGTGAACGCGTCCCAGGAGGTGACGACGTTCCACGCTGCCCGGCCGTCCGAAAGGTGGTCGAGGCTGGCGAACTGCCGGGCCACTTCGAACGGCTCGTTGAACGTCGAGTTGATGGTGCCGGCCAGTCCCAGTCGCTCCGTCACCGCCGCGAGCGCGGCGAGCACCGTGAACGTGTCCGGACGTCCGACCACGTCCAGGTCATGGATGCGACCTCGCTGTTCCCGCAGCCGCAGGCCCTCGGCGAGGAAGAGGAAGTCGAACTTCGCCCGTTCCGCCGTCCGCGCGAAGTGGGCGAACGACGCGAAGTCGATGTGGCTGCCCGAGCGGGGGTCCGACCACACGGTCGTGTTGTTCACCCCGGGGAAGTGCGCGGCGAGGTGGATCTGCTTGACCGGCCGGCTCACCGCGCACCGCCCGTCGGGGCGTAGCGGTTCGCCGGGCGGTCGAGCCCCAGCCGGCCGCGCAGCGTCGCAGCACGGTACTCATCGCGGAAGAGACCGCGGCGACGCAGCTCCGGCACGAGTCTACGGGTGATCGCCCGCAGGTCCGTGGGGAGTACCGCCGGACGGAGCTGGAAGCCGTCGATCCCGGATTCTGCCCACTCCGCCAGGAGATCGGCGAGTTCCGACGGGGTGCCCACGAAGATCTGCGCGTCCGAGCGGAACTCCCGTTCGGGGCCGGACCGTTCGTCGAGACGCTGTCTGCGCTCAGCCGCCCGACCGCCGTCCTCGTCCAGAAACACCACGAGATCAGCGAAGAGCCGGGCCTCGGTCTCTGGCCGCCCCGCGGCAGCCCACTCGGCCCGTACCAGCGCACTGATCCGGGCCGCATCGCGCGCGTCGCGCGGTGTGACATGCACAAGATCCGCTGCCCGCGCCGCGAACCGGTACGGGACGGTGTCGTGCGCGAGCGCGGTCACCAGCGGCTGCCCCTGCGGCGGCCGTGGCACGATCGACGGCCCGCGCACCGTGAACCAACGTCCGGCGAAGTCGATGTAGTGCAGCTTGTCCCGGTCGATGAACCGCCCGGTGGCCACATCGCGGATCTCGGCGTCGTCCTCCCAGCTGTCCCAGAGACGACGCACGACCTCCACGTAGTCCGCGGCCTCGTCGAAGAGCTCGGCCACCGACTCCGCTGACCACCGGTCCGGCAGGTCACGCCGCCCGAAATGTGCGGCGACGTCACGCGAGGCCGCGACCCTTACCCTCACCCCCGCCCGGCCGGCACTCGCGAAGTCAAGCGTCGCGATGGCCTTGGAGATGTGGAACGGCTCGGTGTGCGTCACGACGATCGTCGGCACCAGACCGACATTTCGGGTGAGCGGTGCGACGCGGGCCGCGATCAGCACCGCATCAAGGCGGCCCTGGACCTCGTCGGCCCGTCCGTCGGGTTCGTCTCCGGCGGCCCGACCGGAGGACTGCAGCGCAAGCGTGTCCTCGATCGTCACGAAGTCGAGCCGCCCGTGTTCCGCCTCCTGGACGAGCTCCGTCCAGTAGCGGCCGGAGAACAGCTCGCGCGGTCGGGCCTCGGGTTCCCGCCAGGCAGCGGGATGCCATCCGCACCCGTCCAGCGCGACGGCCAGCCCTACTCCGTCGGCCGCCACTCCCTCGGCTACCACTGGCGTGACCACGCTTCGGCGAGCAGCTCGTAGGAACGCACCCGATCCGTGTGGGAGTGGGTGATGGTGGTGATGAGCAGTTCGTCCGCTCCCGTGACGTCCCTGAGGACCCGCAGCCCGCGCACGACCGTCTCCGGCGAGCCGACGAACTGGGTGTCGAGGCGGTCCGCCACCACGGCCCGTTCCCTGTCGGTCAGCACCATCGCGTCGGCCTCCTCCGGACTCGGAAACGGAATCGCGCCGCGACCCGTGCGGATACTGGCGACCCAGGGCCCGTACCCGCTGGCAAGCCTGCGGGCGGTCGCGTCATCCGGGGCCACGACGACATCTGCCGAAACCATCACCCAGGGCTGCGAGAGCACGCCCGGCTGAAAGGCCTTCCGGTAGGCCTCGACCGTGTCAAGCACGGTGGACGGCACCACGTGGTAGTTGGCTCCCAGCGGCAGCCCGAGCTGACCCGCGGTACGCGCGCTCTCCCCCGCACTCGCGGCAAGGATCCAGATCTGAAGATCGGCACCGGCCGCAGCCGGTGCGGGCACCCTCGTTCCGTCCGCATCCTGATACGTACCCGCCAGAAAGGCCTGGATATCCCGGACGAGATCGTCATAACCGTCGTCGGGTGCATCCCGGAAGCCGACCAGCCGGAGCTGCCGACTCAGCCGCTCGATGTCGTAGGCAACCGCTGGCGGCGCGGGGATCAGCAGGCCGTCGACCACCCGCGATCCGGGTTTCGCCGCCCCCTTCGCCGCTTCCTTCGTCGTCGACCCGTTCGCCGGCGGCAGCGCGGCCCCGTCCTTGAGCCGACCGATACTGGACCGGCCAAGTCCGAGATCGACACGACCGGGGTGCAGGTGCGCGATCGTCCCGAACTCCTCGGCGATGACGACCGCGGTGTGATGACCGGTCTGGACGGCCCCGGAGCCGACCCTTATCCGTTCGGTGGCCGCCGCCACCAGCCCGATCAGAACAGCAGGCGCGGCGGAGGCCACCCCCGGTGTCAGGTGATGCTCGGCCAGCCAGTACCGGCTGTAGCCGAAGCTCTCCGCGCGGCGCGCCAGATCAATCGTGTTACGCAGGGCCTCGGGCGTCGATGCACCGGAGGCAAGCGGCGCCAGATCCAACACGGAAAGCGGAACAGGGCCAGGTGAGGACAACGGGCCACCGCCCTTCAGTTACCCTAGGTAACTACACTTTGTTCAGCTAAGTAGTGAACATACGATCAGGAGCGTTCGACGTCCAGTGCCGCGGCCCCGCGGCACTGGGAACACCGGACGGACACGGATCGTCGTTCAGTGAGCGAACGTCGTCCACGAAGCGGGGATCATCGATGCCGTACTTCGACCTTGGGGTCGAGACCAGGCTGTTCTTCACCGATGACCCCGCGGAGGGCAGCGCCGGCGAGCAACCGCCGCTGGTTCTGATCCACGGCTGGTGCTGCGACTCGCACGACTGGAACTACCAGATCCCGGACTTCGTCACTCAGCACCGCGTGATCGCGGTGGACCTGCGCGGCCATGGACGATCGTCCGGCTCGAAGGGCCTACGACCGCGTGTGCTCGCCGCCGACATCGCCGCTCTGCTCAGGCAGCTGGGCATCACTCAGAGCACCGGCGGCGTCGTAGCGGTCGGACACTCACTGGGCGCCATGGTCGCCAGCGCGCTCGCCGTCGAAGATGCCGGGCTTGTGCGCGCCGTCGTCGCAGTCGAACCCGCGTACGGCATCACCGACACCGACGCTGCCCGATCCGAGCAGTCCTTCGGCGATCTCGGCGCTCCAGGCACTCAGGAACGACTCCTGCGGTACCTGCAGGCGCTTGCCGGCCCCGACTCACCCGCCCATCTCACCACCTGGCATCGCCGGCGTGCCCTGGCCGTCCCGGCCGCTGTGGCACGGGCCGCGCTCTTCGGGATGTGGCTCGATGCGGACCAGTTCGGTCGAAGGGACCAGAGCACCGACTATCTGGGCAGGCGCACCTGTCCGGTTCTGTCCGTCTACTCCGAGCGGCAGGCCGAACGGGCCGCGTGGGAGCGAGGTGTTGTCACGGGCCCGTTCGACGAGGTCCGTCAGCTGCCGGGAGGTCACTGGCTGCATCAGGAGCGACCAGAGGCCTTCAACGCCCTCGTTCTCGACTGGATCGCCCGGCTGTCACCCGCCGATCTCTCGTCCCGGCCACGACCGGGTGTTAGCTTCCTGTGACGTGCAGCCTGTGACCTCCGACGTCACGTCGGATAACGGACCGGCCTTAACACACGAGTCCTGCCGCTACCTGGCACGGGCGTGGTGGGGCGAAACCCTGGTAGCCGAATCGGCGTCCGCCGTCCGGGTGCAGGAGGCGGCCGAGGTGCCGGTCCTCTGCTTTCCTCGCGCCGACGTGCGGATCGACCTTCTTCTGGACGAGGGCCATACGGCAGTCTGCCCGGTCAAGGGCGAGGTGGGTCTGTGGACACTCGAGGGAAAGACCACCGCCGGATCCACCGACTGGCATGATCCCGCGGGGGCGTCAGCCGTAGACGGCCAGGACGCTGTATGGGAGTTCACCCACCCTGGGTCTGGCCTCGACTGGCTGAGTGGTCTGATCGCCTTCGACCACGACCGCGTCCGGGTTGAGCTGGTGGATGCAGTTCCCGGCGAGGCCGACGGCGACATCACGATCAAGCGGTTCCCGACATGGGGTGACGCCGCGGATCTCATCGACATCATGAACGTGCGGCCGGCCGGCGACCGCAGATACGTGAGTACCGCCCTCGCGGATCCTCGACGCCCTGTCGTCGAGGGCAGTCAGATGCTCGGGCAGGCCGTGGTCGCAGCGGGTAGGCACGCACCCGACCGACGTGTCGTGTCCGCCCACATGGTTTTCTACCGAGCTGCGGACGCCCGGGAACCGCTGGAGTTCGAGATCGACGAACTCAGCGCAGGACGGAGTTTCTCCACCCTGGCAGTGCATGTGTCGCAGGGCGGAAAACGGCGCGCCAGTGGCACCCTGCTGCTCGATGTCACGGCACCGGACGTTGTCCGCCACTCGGCCCCGCCGGAAGCGTGCGCGGGGCCATACGACAGTGAGCCGTGCGACATGTCGGTCACCGGTCGGGACATCCGCATGGTCGACGCGGCGTACACAGATGACCCCGCCGCGCCGGTGGGGCCTCCGGTCATCGACGCCTGGGTCAGGTTCCGTGACGTTCCCGATGACCCCCACCTTCACGCAGGCCTGCTCGCCCAGTTCACGGGCCACATATCCATCGCCGCCGCTCTTCGTCCGCATGACGGCGTCGGCCAGAGCCAGGCCCACCGCACTCTGTCGATGGGCATAAACGCGATCGGCATCTCCTTCCACTCCGTGGTCCACGCCGACGACTGGCTGCGCTATCACCACCTTTCCACCTTCGCCGGCGACGGAATGACCCACTCCGAATGTCGGGTGTACGACGAGGCGAACACGCTGATCGCCTCGTTCACTGTGGATGCCATGCTTCGTGGGTTCGCCCAGAATTCCCGCGCGGTGGACGGCAGGGTCGCACTGTGAGCCCGGCCACCGGCAAGGACCCGCTGTCAGTAGCGCCGACCGAGTGTTTCAGCACGCTCGTTCCGAGAGCAGGCCGATCGCCGGCCTGCTGAGTTTCGACGCGCGCACCGACGTCGACATCCCAGCACCCGCTTCAGCTTTCCGGGAGGGCACGGACCACCTCCGCGGCCGTGACCCGAAGGTCCTATCTCCCGAACTCCGATCACCCCACGACCGATGGCCGAAACCTCCATACCGGGGACCACCACCCTCGCGAGAGAGACATCGTTCCCGGCACCAGAACGCAGTGGTGGGCTGACGCGTCAGTGCGCCAGCCCACCACTGGCATCCACCGACAGACACTGTTGATTTGGCAAACTTCAGACGCGCCCGAAAAAGTCGCTGACTGCGCTCGGATCGGTCGGTCAGCTTCCGCCGCGACGAAAGTAAGGCCAGCATCCCGATCTGGTCAAGCTCGCACCGAGCCAGGCCTATCTGCCCAGCTCAGGCAACAGATCGCTCCGAAGCCGCCTGACCCGCTAGTTCATACAACTACCCAAAGCCGCAGGTCATCCGCAGCGAACTGCGCATCCGCAGGCAATAGCGCTTACGGATTCGACCGCCAGAAGACACGCCCGTAGTCTCTCACCCCCCAGCCTTGCCTGAACCGCACGCCGCGATTAGATTCGAACACACATTCGAGTCAAACCCGATATCGAGGCGGTGATCATATGCAGGAGGTCGATGTCTCTCTTGCCACGTCGTCAAAGCTATCCGCCGAGCGGCAGACCACGACTCTCGTCCGCGCGCTGCTCGACGCGTTCGTGGACCTGACCGACCACACCAGCGCGTCCGCGTTGAGCTCCTTCGCGAGCACTCCCATCCGAGGAGAGGGAGAAGAGCGGAGCCAGGCCCCATCGCGGTCCGCCGTCCAGCGCTTCCGCGACAACATCGCCTGCTACCGAGCCAAGGCCATGCTGTTGGCCTGGACGCAGGCGGCTCTGATTCAGGATCTCGCCAATCTTGCGGCACTCACCGCCGACGACCCCGCGCTACCCAGGCCGGGTGACCCGACACTCCGTCCCGAAGATGTCGCGATCGAGATCGGAGTGTCGTCCGCGACCGCAGCGCGAGACATGACCTTCGCACGCGCCACCGTCGATCGACTTCCTCGCGCGCTCAGTGCCCTGCGTGAAGGCAAGATCGACGTTCAGCGGCTCCGCTCACTGGAGAACGCCACCCGGCCTCTTGACGACGCGCTCGCCTCGCATGTCGAGCACAGCGCTCTCGCCGGCGGTCCACGCTCCACCCGCCGAGCATTCACCGACGCCTGTCGACAGATCGTGCACACACTGGACCCCGAGGGGGCGGCCACCCGCCAGGTACGTAGAGCTGAGCGGCGTGTGCGGGTTTCGGCGGGCGAGGATGGCATCGGCAGGCTGACCACCGTCATGCCAGTCGACGAGGCCGAAGCCTGCTTCCGGCGCGTCGACCGCATAGCGCGAGGCATCACCGCTCGGGGTGTCGACAGCGACGAGCGCACCATCGATCAGATTCGGGCAGACGTGGTCGTGGATCTGCTGACGGGCCGCGGGGAGCACGCAGCTCCACTCGCATGCGAGATTCAGGTCCTGGTGCCCGTCACCGCCCTGCTCGGCACCACGTCCACGCCCGGCGAGATCCCGGGCATCGGCAGCATCCCCGCAGCCGTTGCGCGCGAGATGGCCAACCGCCCGGGATCAACCTGGCGACGAATCCTCACAGATCCTCGCGGCCGCCTTGTTGAGGTTGCCGACCGCCGGCACCCGTCCCCGGCTCAGGCTCGCCATGTACGGGCACGCGACCAGACCTGCCGTCACCCCGGTTGCCGCCGGCCGGCAGTCTCCTGCGACCTCGACCACACGGTTCCCTATGCCCAGGGTGGGCCCACCAGGACCTGCAACCTGGGGCCTCTCTGCGAGCGGCATCATGGCGGGCGACACCGCGGCGGGTGGAAGATCTGCCAGCCTCGGCCCGGCGTCTTCCAATGGACGACCGGTCTCGGTCACTCGGTGACCGTCACGGAGACGCTCTATCCCGGTGTTGTCGTGGAAGGGAGGTCCGGATAGACCGGTGACCGCTTCTCCACCCGAGCCGCGATCGATTCGTTGACCTCGCCGGACTGGAGTGCGCCAGCCTGCCACGTGGCCATGTAGGTCAGCGCGTCCGACACTGCGTGGTCACGCGCGTACAACAGCATCTCCTTGCTGCCCCACACAGCGAGGGGGCTGTTGGCCGCGATCTCCGCGGCGATCTCCCCCACCCCGCGAAGCATGGATTCCTGATCCGGGAAGACCTCGTTCACAAGGCCCACGGCCAGAGCCCGGCCGGCGGGGAACCGACGCCCCGTGTAGACGAGCTCCCGGGCGATCCCGGCCGGAATCAGCTTGGGAAGACGCTGTAGCGTCCCAAGATCAGCGGCAATTCCGATCTTTGTCTCCTGAACAGTGAAGAACGCGTCCTCAGTCGCGTATCTCATGTCGCACGCGGTCACCAGGTCGAGTCCGCCTCCGATGCATCCGCCCTGCACGGCGGCGAGCACAGGAAAACGAGTCCGTTCGAGTACGGTCAGGGCCTCCTGCATCCTGAGGACAAGAGAGCGGCGGGCAAGGTTGACCCGCGCCGGTTCCCCGGCCGCGAAGAGCTCGGTGTCGCCGAACGCAGAAAGGTCGAGACCGGCGGTGAAGTGCCGTCCGGTTGACGCTATGACGAGCGCACGGACACCACCGTTCGCGCCGAGGTCAGTGACAGCGGCGGGAAACTCGTCCCAGAAGTCGCGCCGGAGGGTGTTGAGCTCGTCGGGACGAGACAGCACGAGCCAGGCGACGTTGTCGACTACGTCTATCTCGAAGTTTCGGCTTGCCACGAGGTACTCCCGAGGACAGTGGGCACGAGCGGAGCGTGTCCCACTCTCCCCTATCGGCGCGCGTCCCGCTGGGCGGGAGGCAGCAGGGACACAAGTTCGGGAACACCGACGAGCGACCGGAGCGTGTCGTTGAGATGGGTGCAGGTGCTGGTCCCCTGCAGATCCGTCCGGACCATCTTTCGAGCGTCGGCCACAGGTGTGCCAGTAAGCCGGGATGCGCTGGCAGCCGCCAACGGGCATTCCACCCAGGGCAGCGCACGCGGTACTGAGGAAACCTCGGCGAGAGTCATCGTGGCGAGGTCCAGTCGGCCGCCGACGGTGTACTCGTGGATGACAGTCTCGGGTCCACCGGCGGCCTGGTAGGTGTCCCGGAAGAGGAGATCCAGATCGCAGCTGCCGGTCTCCGCGCTGCGCGTGACATCGAGGCGCCGGTGTCGGCGCATGCCGTGCGGGGGCAGCTGGGAGGTCTCGTGCCACGCCAGGGGATCATCCGGTCGGGTGAGAGGAGGTGCGACCGGGCCGGTGACCGTGGGCACCAAGCCGTCCTGCTCGATGGCCGAGACGAGTGTGGCGCCCCGCGCCCATCCGGCGCACTGGTCCGTCTGAGCCAGGAGCATGCCTGTGGCACGGGGAACGAGGCCCATCCGGCCGAGGGCATAACCGGAGACGAGGGCGCTCACCGGCGCGTCGTCCAGCATGGCTTCGAGGAGCGGCTGGGCCGCGCGGAGATCGGGCGCGGCCTGTCCGATGCGGCGCCGCAGTCCCGAGATGGTGCCCGTACCGACCAGACTCCGGAGCTCGGGGACGGCCGGGGTGGTCTCGATACGCAGAAGGTTCCGCTGCCCGTCGGGCGCGATCTCCAGGGTGAAACGTGCTTCGGCGGCCACCTCGGATGCCCCGTCGAGGCCCGTGACCAGATCGCGGCCCTTTCCGACCAGCCTCAGGTTCCCCTGCGCACCGTCCGGACGCAGCGCGTCGATCGTGATCGTGCGCCGGACGGATCCTGGAGGGCGGGCAGGACTGCCAGCGGTCGGCTCGTGGATACCGTGCCGCGGATGCAATGGCGGCTCAGCCGGCGGTGGATCGACAAACTGCCAGCCGGACGTCATTGTCAGCTCGCGGCGTCGAGGACAGCCGGCCAGTGTGCCTGGTCCGAGCCGCCCGAGTCGTAGAGGGTCGTGCGAGCGTAGAGGTCGCCGATCTTGGCGCGGAGTCCCCGACCGACCTCTTCGGGTGTGCCGACGACGGAGAACTCTCCCAGAATGTCATCCGTGATCAGGCTGGCCATGTCGTCCCAGCGGCCCTGCTTGGAGAGCGTGGTGAGCTCCGGCTGGACCTCACCCCAGCCGTGCATCTCGAAGACGGGGCGGTAGGCCGGGGTGGACCCATAGAAGGCGATCTGCTTCCTGGTCGCCGCGACCGAGCGTTCCATCTCGGCCTCCGTCCGGCCGAGCGTCACAAAGGAGGGACCACAGATCGTGAAGCCCTCAAGATCCTTCTTTCCGGCCCGGGCCCGCCCGCGCAGCAGTGCCGGAATCGTCACTTCCTCGATGTAACGGACGGTGGTGAAGGGATGCACGATAAATCCGTCGGCGGCTTCGCCGGCGACTTCGGTCATACCCGGGCCGACCCCGGCGAGGTAGATCGGCGGGGGGCCGAAGGCCTGGGGCTTCGGGGTGAAGAAGGGCGTCATGAGGGTGTGCGTGTAGAAGTCGCCCCGAAAGTCGAGCTTGGTGCCGTTCTGCCAGGAGTCCCAGATCGCCCGGATGCCGAGGAGGAGTTCGCGCATCCGCGGCGCGGGGTGGGACCAGGGCATGGAGAAGCGCTTCTCGATGTGCGGCTTGATCTGGGAGCCGAGCCCCAGGACGAAACGGCCCTCGCTGTACTGCGCCAGGTCGTAGCCGAGGTTGGCGAGGGTCATCGGGGTCCGCGCGAAAGCGATGGCGATCGAGGTTCCGACGGTGATCGACGCGGTGGCGGTCGCGGCCTGCAGGCACTGCATGAAGGGGTCGTGCCGGGTCTCTCCGACCCAGGCGCCGCCGTAGCCCTCCTTCTCGACCCGGGCAGCGTCGGTCGACGTCACGGCGATGTCATCCGACAGGGTGTAATCGATCTTCAACGCATCTCCTCGCCGCGGCCCCCAGCAGACCTACGGTCCCAGGTTGGCGCCAGCCGGCCGATGGGGGCAACCGTTCGCAGCCCTACCGAAACCAGGGCGACAGAATGGGTTGATCTAGTGACGCAGGGTATGAGATTCCCGCTACCAGGGCAGTCCTGAGGAGGACAGTCAACCACCCGCTGAAGGGATGAGTTCATGACTGCATCAAGCGACGCAGGCGGGAACGCCGCGGTCGAGGCGAAGGCCGGCCCGGCGCTACTCGTCCTGGGCGCTGTCTGGGTCCTGCTGGCACTGGCCATCCCGATGTTCGGGCTGACGACAGGCACATCGATCGCCATCCTTCTCGGGATCACGCTCCTCCTGGGAGGTCTGAGCGAGCTGGTGGCGGCAATGGCCTCCGGTAGTGGCTGGCGCCCCACGCATGCGCTCCTTGCCGTGATGCTTGTCGCGGGCGGGATAGTGGCGCTTGCCTGGCCGGGGCCCACAGTGACGGTCGTCTCCCGCATCGCCGCATGGGCGCTTCTGGCGCTGGGGATCCACGCGCTGGCCACGGCCTTCTCACAGCGCGACGCGGCACGGGCCGGGACGTGGTGGGTTCCGCTGGTGATCGGCGCGTTCTCGCTCGGCATCGCCTTCTGGGCGTCGGCGCAGCACCGTCCGAGCTACACGCTGGCGGTTCTGTGGGTTGCGCTGACCGCGCTGGTCATCGGCCTGACCAAGTTCGCCACGGAGCTGCGGTCCGCTGGCGGCGAGGAGCCGCGGATGGGTGCTCTCACCCGCACCGGTTTCAGCGGCCGGGCCGCCACGGAGGCCGCGCGGGGGCAGGCACGGGGGCAGCGGCGTGAGGAGGCCCCGACCCGTGGCCGCATGTGACCTGGCGACGCGGAGCGGGGCGGCCCGGTCGGGGGTTGCCCCGCTCGGTCACATGTCTGCACACCGGCTCAATACGGTCGCCTAGGCTGCTGGACGACGCACGGCAAGAGGGCGACTCGATGACGGAGGCGGGCAGCGTGACGACGGACATGGATGACAGCGAGATCCTGACCGAGGTCCGCGACGGGGTCGCTGTCATCACCTTCAACCGTCCGAAGGCGCGCAACGCGATCACCGCGACGATGGCTCTTGCCTACGCGAGGGCGCTGCGCGCCGCGGATGACGACCCTCAGGTCCGGGCGATCGTGGTCACCGGAGCGGGCCCCGGCTTCTGTTCCGGTGCCGACTTGGAGGTGCTGCGCGGCGGCGCCGAGACGATCAAGAAGTTCGTCCCGGCCCGGGACGACCTGCCCTCGCTGACGCTGCGCCTGCGCAAGCCGGTGATCGCTGCCATCAACGGGGCGGCGGTGGGTATCGGTTTCGCCTACATGCTCGGCAGTGACATCCGGATCGCCGCCGAGTCGGCGAAGCTCGCGACCGCGTTCTCCAGGCTCGGCCTCGCGGCCGAGTACGGGGTGTCCTGGCTGCTGCCCCGTCTCATCGGCCTGCCGGCGGCGATGGATCTTCTCCTGACCGGGCGCACCGTCGGCGCCGAGGAGGCCGCGCAGATCGGTCTCGTGCACAGGGTGGTCCCGGATGGTGCGGTTTTGGACGCCGCGCTCGCCTACGCCGCGGACCTGGTGGCGAACTGCTCGCCGTTCTCCCTGGCGACAATCAAGAAGCAGGTCTACGACGACCTCGACCGTTCCCGCGATGATGCGCTGACGGACACATTGCGTCAGATGGACATCGCGTTCGAGGGCCCCGGGCTCGCGGAGGCGCTGACCGCGCGGACGGAGAAGCGGCCGGCGGTGTTCGACGCGCTCGGTCAAGGGACCGAGGTCCGCTAGCAGCGGTCCGGACGGCGCGGGCCGGCGGTACTCCCGTCACAGCCGGCCGGGATGTCCCGGGACCTACCGTGAGGTATCCCCGCATCCCAGGACGGACACGTGACCACCTTTCTGCTGAGTGCCCACGTTGTCGTCGCGATCATCGCGATCGGCCCGGTGACCGTCGCCGCGAGCATGTTCGCACCCGCGGTCCGGGCAGCCCTGCGCGACCCTGACGATGCCCGGGCGGTGGGCGTCGTGAGCACGCTGCACCGCATCTGCAACGTGTACGCGGCCATCGGCATCACTGTGCCGATCCTGGGTTTCGCCACCGCGGCGAGCATGGGGGTCCTCGGGGACCCCTGGCTGCTCACCTCGATCGCGCTGACGGGCGTGGCGGCGGGTGTTCTCGCCCTCGCGGTGCTGCCAGGTCAGCGGCAGCTCCTCGACGTGATCGACGCCCGGGCCGCGGCAGTGAGCGCCCGCAACGTGGCTGTCGCCAGCGGGCTGTTCAGCCTGTTGTGGACCGTGGTCACGGTGCTCATGATCGTCCGCCCGGGCTCGACCACCGGCGTCTAAGCGCGAGGGCTCAGCGGGGCCGGGGTGGAGCGGTGTCGAGCCGGTTGAGGATCTGGCCGCAGATGGCGCCGAGCTGATCGAGCTGGTCGCGGGACAGCGCCTCGACCACCAGGTCCCGCACGGTCTCGACATGGCCTGGGGCGGACGCCGCGAGTTTCTCGAAACCCTGGTCGGTGAGGGTGGCGTTGGTGACCCGGCCATCGGCCGGGCATGGGGTGCGGCGCACCCAGCCCTTGTCCTCCAGGCGTTTGACGGCGTGCGACAGTCGGGAAAGCGACCCGCAGGTGAAGTCGGCGAGCCGGGCCATGGCCAGCGTCCGGTGCGGTGCTTCGGACAGGCCGACGAGGACCGAGTACTCGAAATGACTCAGGCCCGCGTCCTGGCGTAGCTGGGCGTCCAGCGCGGCCGGCAGCCGGGTCATCACTCCGATGAGCCCACGCCACGCGGTACGTTCACTGGCCTGCAGCCACCGTGGCTCCGCCGTGACCGGCCGGCCGTCGCGCCCCGCGTCTCTGCCGCCATCCATACCGGCAGCCTATGATTCCCGTCGGCATTCCCGCGATTTGCCAGTACCTTTCGGCTGAACCCGACCGCCGGAGATCCGGAGGAGTGGTACACCGTATGAAATCCCTCGGCTCCGACGACCCGCGGGCCGCCGGCGCCTATCGACTGCTCGGCGTCCTCGGGTCCGGCGGGATGGGCCGGGTGTATCTCGCCCGCAGCCCGGGTGGGCGCACGGTCGCCGTGAAAGTGATCCGGCCGGAGTTCGCGAGCGACCCGGCGTTCCGCGCCCGGTTCCGGCGCGAGGTCGAGGCGGCCCGGCGGGTCAGTGGCCGGTGGACGGCGCGGGTACTCGACGCGGATGCTGACGCCGACCCTCCGTACCTGGTCACGGCCTACATTCCGGGGCCGTCGCTGCTGGAGGCGGTGCGCCGGCACGGGCCGTTGCCCCCGCGGACAGTGCGGGCACTCGGCGCGGGCCTGGCCGAGGCTCTGGAGGCCGTGCACGCCGCGGGTGTGGTCCACCGGGATCTGAAGCCGTCCAACGTGCTGATCACCGTGGACGGCCCCACCGTGATCGACTTCGGGATCGCGCGGGCGGTCGACGCGACCGTGCTCACCCAGGCGGGAGCCCTGATCGGCTCGCCGGCGTTCGTGTCGCCCGAGCAGATCACCGGTGGGGAGGTCGGGCCG
Source organism: Parafrankia sp. FMc2 (assembly GCF_041008525.1). Classification (NCBI taxonomy): domain Bacteria; kingdom Bacillati; phylum Actinomycetota; class Actinomycetes; order Frankiales; family Frankiaceae; genus Parafrankia; species Parafrankia sp. FMc2. Next base: position 20,970 of record NZ_JBFLUG010000005.1, read on the forward strand.
GCCAGTGACGTGTTCGCGCTCGGCTCGGTCCTCGCGTTCGCCGCCACCGGGGCCGGCCCGTTCGCCGGGGCCGGGACACCGGCGGTGATGTACGGGATTCTCACCGCCGAGCCCCAGCTGGCCGCCGTCCCGCCCGACCTGCGCGGGACGGTCGAGGCCTGCCTGCACAAGGCGCCGCAGGGACGTCCCCGGCCCGCCGAGATCCGCCGGGCGCTTGCCCCGGACGGCACCGGGGCCGCGGCGCTGTGGGCGGACTGGCTGCCGCCGGCCCTGGTCAGCGGGCTGGTCCGGCAGGCAGTGGACGTCCTCGACCTCGACACCGGTGACACCAGTGACGCCGGTGACACACGGTTCCCCGCCTACAGCCCGCCGCCCGTCCCCACGAGGGCCGGCGGTGACCGGCGAACGCTGGCCGTCGTCGCCGCGGTGGGCGCGCTGTGCCTGACCATCATCGTCACGGCCGTCGTTCTTCTCGGCTCGCGGGATTCGCGGGGTTCCAGGGACGGCGCCGCGGAGGAAACCGGGCTGGCGAGCGCCGCCCCGAGCACTCCAGTCGACGACTCGGGCGCCACCACGACCCGGCCCGGGGAGCTGCCCGACGGCTACGCCGGGTCCTGGGAGGGACGCATCGTCTCCCGCCTGGGCGTCGTCCAGAACATGGTGATCACGCTGCAGCCCGGTGGCACCGGCCAGACCGTCGGGCACTCGGAGACCACGCTGCTCGGCCTCGAGGCCCTCGGCGGCGCGGGCGGGGCCGGCAGCACCGGGATCCGGTGTGTCGGCGACCAGGAACTTGTCGGTCTGAGTGAGCCCGCGTCCACCGGCGCGCCGTCGGCGGTCGTGCTGCGGGACATCCCCGGCACGGGCGACAATCCGACTCTGTCGCCCGGTCTGTCGCTGTGTACGAGCGGGGGGACGAGCCGGCTGTCGTTGTCCGCCGCCGGGGAGCTGGTCTTCCAGTCGGAGGAGGACGACGCGGGCCGGCCGACCGGCACGCTGCGTCGCCGGGGCTGATCGCGGGAGAAACGCCGTCCGGCAGGAGGAGCAATGAACGACTGGGAGGCCGACGCCGTCCTCGCCGACGGTGCGACCGTGCAGCTCCGGCCGGTGTCGGATGCCGACCTCGCCGACCTCGCCGCGCTGCGCGCCGGCCTGTCCGCGGCGGAGGGCGCAGGCCTGCCCTGGGCCGACGACGGCCCGGCCCAGGGCCATCCGGGCCGGCTTGCCGTGGTGGCCCTGCTGCGGGGACGCCTGGTCGGCGTGGCCGAGTACGAACGCCTCGCCGGGACGGACCAGGCCCGGGTCGGCCTGCTCGTGGAGCGGGCGCACCGGCGGCGCGGCCTCGGGCCGCTGCTGCTCGAGCACCTGACCGCCGCAGCCCACGACCAGGGCGTCCGCCAGCTGGTCGCCGACCTGCCGGTGGACAACACGCAGGCACTGGAGGCCTTCCGTGCGGCCGGTTTCGTCCACACCGCCGGTACCGCGGGGCCCGTCCGGATGATGTTCTCGACGGCACAGACACCGCGTGCCCGTGGGATGTCGCGGGCGCTGGAGCAGCGGGCGGAGGCACGGAGCATCGCCCGGCTGCTGGCGCCGCGGACGGTCGCGGTGCTCGGCGCGAGCCGCGAACCCGGCGCCGCCGGCCACGAGGTGTTCCACCGGCTGCTGTCCAGCGACTTCCATGGTCCGGCCTATCCGGTCAACCCCGCGGCCCGGCAGGTGGCCTCCGTGTATGCCTATCCCGATGTGCGGGAGATCCCGGACGCGGTCGACCTCGCGGTGATCGCGGTGCCCGCCCCACAGGTCGTCGACGCGGTCCGCGCCTGCGCGGAGAAGGACGTCCGGAGTCTGATCGTCGTGTCTGCCGGTTTCGCCGAGGCGGGCCCGGAGGGCCGTGCGCGGCTCGCGGAGGTGACCCGGCTGGCCAGGGTGTCCGGGATGCGCCTGATCGGCCCGAACGCGATGGGCGTCATCAACACCGATCCGGCGGTCCGGCTCCACGCCACCTTCGCCGTCGGTGAGCCGGCGGCGGGCCGGGTCGGCGCGTTCACCCAGTCGGGAGCGCTGGCCGGCACGTTCCTCACCGAGTCGGCACGGCGGGCGATCGGGCTGTCGACCTTCGTCTCGACCGGGGACCGTTCGGATGTCTCCGCCAACGACGTCCTGCAGTTCTGGCAGTCGGATCCGCGCACCGATGTCGCCCTGCTGCACCTGCAGAGCTTCGGCAACCCGCGCAAGTTCGCCCGGATCGCCCGGCGGCTGGGACGGAGCAAGCCGGTGGTGGCGCTCAAGAGCGGCGGCCGCTCGGCCGACCCGGCGCTGGACGCCCTGTTCACCAGCGCCGGCGTCATCCGCGTCGGCACGCTGGGGCAGCTGTTCGACCTGGCGGCGCTGCTGGTCACCCAGCCGCTGCCCGTCGGGCGACGCGTCGGTGTCGTCGGGACGTCCAGCGCGCTGGCGGCGCTCGCGGTGGACGCCTGCCACACGGCCGGGCTGGAGGTCCCCGCCTTCGGCCCGGCGACAGCCGCCGCGCTGGGGGAGGTTCTCGGCAGCGGCCCGGAGCCGGCCAACCCGGTGGACCTCGGTGCCATGGCCGCCCCGGAGCGGTTCGCGGGGGCGCTGCGGGCCGTCGCCGGGTCCGCTGAGGTCGATGCCGTCCTGGTGCTGGTCACACCGCATCCCGCCGTGGACGAGCTGGCCCGCGCCGTGCGCGGGGTGGCCGCCGCCGGCCGGGTTCCGGTGGCCGCCTCGTTCCTCGGCCACGACGGGATTCCGGCCGCGCTGGCCGCCGGGGACACCGCAGCGCCCGGCCGCGGCTCGGTCCCCTCGTTCGCCTCCCCCGAGTCGGCGGCCTGGGCAATCGCCCGCGCCGCCGAACACGCGGCGTGGCGCGACCGGGAGCAGGGCACCGTCCCCGCCCTCGACCGGCTTGACCTGGATCGCAGCCGCGCGGCGCTGGCGGGCGCGGCGATGGACGGCAGCTGGCTGCCGTCGGAGCGGGTGGACGAGGTCCTCGCCGGCGCCGGCCTGGCGGTCTGGCGGAGCGAGCGGGTGACGTCCGAGCAGGAGGCGCGGGCCGCCGCCGAGCGGATCGGCTGGCCGGTGGCCCTCAAGATCGCCGACGAGCGGTTCCGTGGCCGGCTGGACGTTGGCGCGGTGCGTCTCGGGCTCGCCGGGCCGGGGGCGCTCGCCCAGGCGTGGCGCACGATCCGGCTGGCGGTCGGGCCGGGTGACATGCTGGTGCAGCCGATGGCCCCGGCCGGTGTCTCGACTGTGGTCCGCATGACCCAGGACCCGGCGATCGGGCCGTTGCTGTCGCTCCGGCTCGGCGGGGCGGTCGCCGACCTGCTGGTCGACCCGCTGGCGCGGGCGCTGCCGCTGACCGACCGGGACGCCGCCGAGCTCGTGCGGGGCATCCGCGGCTCGGTCCTGCTGGTCGGCGGTGGGAGCGGGGGCGGGACCGCGCCGGTCGACGTCGCCGCGCTGGAGGATCTGCTGCACCGGCTGGCCAGGCTCGCCGAAGAGGTGCCGGCGGTGGCGGAGGTGCTTCTCGACCCGGTTCTCGTCGGTCGCTCCGGAGTGGTGGTGCTCCATGCCGGCGTCCGCCTGCTGCCGCCGGAGACCGACCCCGACTCCCTGCCCCGCCGGATGACAGGAGCCGGTGTCGACTACTTCCGGTGACGCCCCCGCTGACACCCGGCTCCGTCACCCGGCATGCTGATGACCGGACCAGCCGGCGACCGGCCGTGGGACAACGGAGGAAAACATGGATCTCGAACTTGCGGGCCAGGTCGTGCTGGTCACCGGCGGGTCCGAGGGCCTCGGCGCGGCCCTCGTCCGCGTGCTGGCGGCCGAGGGCGCGCGGGTGGCGTTCTGCGCCCGCCGACCCGACGGGCTCGACCAGCTGGCCGCCGAGCTCACGAAGGCCGGCGCCGACGAGGCGAACCTCCTCCCGGTCGCCGCGGACGTGACCCGCCCGGACGACCTGGAGCGCTTCACCGGGCTCGCGGTCGGCCGCTGGGGCCGTGTCGACGGCCTGGTGAACAACGCCGGGCGCAGTGCCGCCGGCCCGTTCGCGGCGCAGACCGACGAGGTCTGGGAGACGGACCTCGAGCTCAAGGTGCACAGCGCCGTCCGGCTGACCCGCCTGGTGCTGCCGCATCTGGTGGCCGCGGGCGGCGGCAGTGTCGTCAACACGCTCGCGATCGCGGGGAAGGCCCCCGGCTCGGGGTCGACACCGACCTCGGTGTCCCGGGCGGCCGGGCTGGCCCTGACGAAGGCGCTCTCCAAGGAGCTGGGCCCGGACGGCATCCGGGTGAACGCGGTGCTCGTCGGCCTGGTGGAGAGCCACCAGTGGGAGCGGCGGGCGGTCGATCTCGGCGTCGGCGTCGGCGACCTCTACGCCGATCTCGGCCGGAACTCCGGCATCCCGCTCGGCCGGGTCGGCCGCGCGCAGGAGTTCGCCGATCTGGTCGCCTTCCTGCTGTCGCCGCGGTCCGCCTACATCTCCGGCACCGGCATCAACCTGGACGGCGGGCTGTCCCCCGTCCACTGACCCGGGCGCCTCCCGCGCGGCTGCCGCACAGCGCCGGCGGATTGGCCAGGATGTGCGGGTATGGGGCTCTGACCTGCACAAACGACGTTGTCACGAAATTCGCATGCTTAACACGCATTCACCCGGGAAGCAGGAGGAAACGAGCCACGCGATCACACGACTTCCCCGGAGGATGACAGTGAGCCTGATCAACAGCCTGCTCGAAGGACTCGACGCCAACGACCGCGAGCGGACCGTCGGGCTGATCAAGACCAACATCGCCGCGGATCTGGAGAACGTGGCCGCCGGTGCGGGCCCGGCCCGGCAGGTCGACGTGGGCACCCGTTCCCGCGCCCGCCGCTCGGGTTCCACCTCCGGACGCTGACAGCACGGCGTCCGGCCGGCACGGACCGCATCTCCCGTGCCGCTCCGGTCAGCCAACGACCCGGAGATTCCCCGATGTCGGACGTTCGTCCGGCGTGGACAGTTCGAGATGTCCGATTGCGGTACTAGGTTCTGGACGTTCGGCCGTGCTGATCGAGCTGGCGGCCGACCGCGGGTCGCGCCCGACGGCGATCCGTGCCACTCGACCGGAACCGCGCATCACCCGCTGCGCGGGGGCCTCCCGACGCCCGAGGGAAGATGCGCCTCGTTCACGCCGCTGACATCCATCTCGACAGCCCGCTGCGCGGGCTGACCCGGCTGGGCGACAGCGACCTCGCCCACCTGCTCCGGCAGGCGACCCGGCGGGCGCTGGCCAACCTGGTGGATCTGACACTCGCCCGGCGGGCGGACGCGCTGCTGCTCGCCGGCGACATCTACGACGGCACCTGGCGTGACTACGCGACCGGGCGGTTCTTCGTCGAACAGATGGGCCGGCTGCGGGACGCGGAAGTCCCGGTGTTCATGATCTCCGGCAACCACGACGCCGAGAGCGAGATCACCCGTACTCTGACGCTCCCCCCGAACGTCACCGTGTTCCCGTCCGACGAGGCGGGCACCCGCGAGGTGGCCGACCTCGGTCTGGCGGTGCACGGCCAGAGCTACCCGACCGTCGCCGTGCACGACAACCTGGTCCGCCGCTATCCCGACGCCCGGCCGGGCCTGGTCAACGTCGGCCTGCTGCACACGGCGGCCGACGGGGCCGAGGGGCACGACAACTACGCTCCGTGCTCGGCGGACGACCTCACCAGCACCGGCTACGACTACTTCGCGCTCGGGCACGTCCACACGCACCGCGTGGTCGCCGCCGGCGAGCACGTCGCCGCGTTCAGCGGGAACCTGCAGGGCCGCACGCCGCGGGAGACCGGTCCGAAGGGCGCGCTCGTCGTCGAGATCACCGGAGACGGGCCGGCCCAGGTCGAGCATGTGCCCTGCGACGTCGCGCGCTGGGAACGGATCGCGGTGGACGTCACCGGGTCGGACAGCCTCGACGACGTGCTGACGCTGCTGGGGCGGGAGCTGCGGGCGGCGCGGGCGTCCGCCGGTGACCGTCCCGTGGTCGCGCGGGTGGTGCTCACCGGGACGTCGCGGGCCGCCGCCGAGCTCGCCGACGCCGAGCGGCTGCGCGAGGAGCTGCGGACCGTCGCCGACGGCATGCAGGTCTGCCTGGAGAAGATCGCCGCCCGGGTGACCGACCCGGCGTCCGGCGGCGGCGTCGACCCGGAGCTGGTCGCGGCGGTGCGGGCCGCCACCGAGGCACTCGGCGCCCGACCCGACCAGCTCACGCCGTGGATCACCCCACTCGACCGTGAGGTCGGACGGCTGCTGCGCGGGGCCGGCCTGCTTGACCTGGGTGATCCCGACACGCGCGCCGACCTCGTCCAGCGGGCCGGCGCCGGCCTGCTCGCCAGGCTCGCCGGAGGTGACGCCTGATGCGGATCCGCGCCCTGGGCCTGGAGCGGTACGGCGCGTTCGAGGACCGGCGGATCGAGTTCGGCTCCGGGCTGACGCTGGTCGTCGGCGCGAACGAGGCCGGCAAGTCCACCACCCTCGAGGCCCTGTCCGACCTGCTGTGGACCTTCCGCGGCACCCGCCAGAGCTTCCATTACGGCCTGGGCGCGCTGAGCCTGACCGCCGATCTCGAACTGCCCGAGACTCCCCCGGCGGAGGCGGCAGGGTCGCCGGGGTCGGCGGAGGCGACGGGGCCGGCAGCCGGCACGGCACGGCTTGAGATCAGGCGGCGCAACGCCGGCCTGCAGACGGTCGCGGACGGCGCGGCGTTCACCTCCCCCTGGGGCGCCGGGGGCGCGGAGGAGCGCCGCCGCTGGCGCCGGGCGTTCGGGCTCTCCCACGCCGAGCTGCGCGACGGCGGCGCCCGTGTCTTCGAGGGCAGCGGCGATCTCGCCGAGCTCGTCTTCACCGCGCGCAGCGGCCGGGCCGTCCGCGGTCTGCTCGACGCGCTCGGTGCCGAGATGGATGCCCTGTACAAGGCGCACCGCAACAGCCGGACGGTGAAGGTGCGCACCGCGCTGGCGGACTACGAGCAGCGCGCCGAGCAGGCGGCGTCGTCGATGACCCGCGCGGCGCATGTGGAGGATGCCCGCCGCGAGCTGGCGCTGCGCCACCGCGACGCCGAGGCGGCCGCCAGAGCGGCCCGGACCGCCGCCGCGCACCGCGACCGCCTGGAGCAACGGGTGCGCGCCGCCGCGCACGTGCGCGCTCTCATGGAACTGCGCGAGCGGCAGGCCGCGCTGCTGGCCGCCGGCCCCGCGCTCACCGCCGACCAGGCGGCGGCCTTCGACACGGGCACTGAGAAGATCACGGCGGCGACGGCGGAGCTGGACCGGCTGACCGCCGAGCTACACGACCGCGAGGCCACCCGCGCCACGTTGACGGTCGACGAGCGGATACTCGCCGAGGGCGACGCCATCACCCGGCTCGACCGCGTCTGCCTCGCCCGGCTGGACGACGACCGCCGGGCCCGCGAGCTGGCCGACGGGGCGGGCCGTCAGTCGGACCAGGCCCGCTCGCTCCTGCTGGGGCTGGTCGGGCCGAACGACGAACGGGACACCGCCGGACTTCTCGATCATCTGCATGTCCCGCGGGACGTCGCTGCCCAGGTCGACGCGCTCGCCGCCACGATCACCGACGTCTCTGACGAGCTGCGCCGCGCCGAGGAGGCGCTGACCGCCGCTCGCCGCACCGTGGCTGCGTCGGGAGGCCGAAGTCGCCCGCGACCGGGTGGCGGCCGCACTGACCGCGACCGCAGCCGCGGCCGACCGGGCCGACGAGACACGAGCCGGCTGGGAGGGCCTCTGGGCCGGTGCCGCCCTCGCCGTTCCGGACCGGGAGGACGTCGACGACGTCCAGCAGGCAGCGGAGGAGGCCCACCGCGCGCACGCGGACCTGCTCGCCGCGCAGGAGCGCCTCGCCGGGCTGGGTGACCAGGCACGGGCCCAGTCGGTCGCGCTCGCCGAGGCACTCGCCCAGGTCGGCGCGCCGGCGCCCGCCGCGGACCTGGACAGCCTGCTCGGGGCGGCGGCCGCCGTACTCGCGGAGGACGACCGGGCCCGGGAACAGCGGGCTGCCGCACTGCACCTCGGGCGGGTCGTCGAGGAGAAGGAGCGGGACCGGGAGAAACGCCGGGAGGAGCTGCGCGGCGCCGAGGAGGAGTGGCGTGTCCTCGTCCGGCGGGCCGGGCTGGCCGACGTCACCGACCCACGGGGCTGGACGGAGCGGCGCGCCGTGCTCGCCGAGGCCTCCACCCTGCACGACCAGGCGCAGCGGGCGCTGCGCGACTCCGCGCAGGCCGCCGGGCGCTACGACGAGTTCGCCGCCGAGGTCATCGGCCTCGCCGCCCGCCAGGGCCTGCATCCGGACCGCGGGGCCGAGGCGCTGGCCGCGCTGGTCGACCAGCTCAGCTCCCGGTTCCGGGCCAGCGCGCAGGACCAGGCCCGGGCCGCCGAGATCGACCAGGCCGTCGCCGGGCTGGCCACCCGCGCCGACGAGGCCGCCCGGGCTCGGGACGATGCCGCGGCCCGGCTCGACGCGCTGGGCGCCCAGGTGGTGCTGGCGCCAGGCCAGGCCCTCGCCGACGCGGCGGCCCGCCACCGCGACCTCGCGGCCGTCGCCGTCGAACTGGCCTCCGTCGACGTCCTCCTGCGCGCCACGGCGCCCGCCGACGAGCCCGACGATCTTGTCTCCGAACTGGCGGGGCGGACGGACGCCGATCTCGAGGCGGACCTCGCCCGCGCCCGCGACGACCACGAGCGGGCGGCTGCCGCCGACAAGGACGCCTGGACGTCGGTCGGCACGGTCGAGAAGCACCTGCGCGACCTGGAGGGCGGCGCGAGCGCCGGGGAGCTGCACGCGCGGGCCCAGGAGTCACTGGCCCTGGTCGCCGAGACAGCCGAGCGTTACCTCATCGCCCGGATCCAGCACGAGACCCTCGGCCGCGAGCTGGAGGCGTACGAGCGCCGCCACGCCTCCCCGCTGCTCGCGGACGCCGGTCGTCTGCTCGAACGGCTCACCGGCGGCCGGTATGTGGCGCTGCGGGCCGTCGACCGCGGGGACGGCGCCCGGACGCTGCGGGTCGTCCGCTCGGACGAGCAGGAGCTCGGGCCGGGCGAACTGTCCGAGGGGACGGCCGACCAGGTCTTCCTGGCCCTGCGTCTGGCAGCCATCGACCAGCTCCAGCAGGAGCGGGTCGACCGCGGCGAACCGACGCTGCCGGTCGTCCTGGACGACATCCTGATGACCTTCGACGACGAGCGGGCGCAGGCAGCGCTGCGGGTGCTGGCCGAGTTCGCCCCGCGCTGGCAGATCGTCCTGCTGACCCATCACGAGCACCTCACCGACCTGGCCCGGACGGTGGTCGACCAGCTCCGCGACGACCCGCCGTCCGGTGAGAGCCTCGTCACGATCACCTATCTGCCGGGTGCGAACGCGCTCGCCGCCGCGCGCCCGCCGGAGCAGATCCGGGCCGCGACCGGCGGCCCGGTGTCAGCCGGGCCCGCCGCCCTGGCGCCGCCCGTGCCGGCGGAGGGAGGCGGCACGGGCAGCGGCCCTGCCGGCCGCGACGCGGGCAGAATCCGGGTCTGGGCCCGGCGTAACGGCTACGAGGTGGGCGACCGCGGCCGTATCCCCCGGGAGATCGTCGAGGCGTTCGAGGCTGCCCACCCCGCCTGAGCCGGCCTCGAGCCCCGGGCCGGCTTCGGGGCCGCCGGGCGCCGGTGCGCGGCCCGGTACCGTCGGGGGCGGCGGGAGGACCGCCCGACGAGAACCGACCGAAGGCAGGAAGCCGCGATGACCGGGCGTCAGAAGATCGCATATCAGGGCGAGCCGGGGGCGAACTCCCACATCGCCTGCCGCGACGTCTACCCGGATTTCGAGGCCGTGCCGTTCCGGACCTTCGAGGAATGCTTCACCGCGCTGGAGGACGGCACCGTCGGGCTGGCGATGATCCCGGTGGAGAACTCGACCGCCGGGCGGGTGGCCGACATCCACCATCTGCTGCCGAACTCGGCCGTGCACATCATCGGCGAGTACTTCCTGCCGGTACGCCACCAGCTTCTCGGCCTGCCGCAGGCGACCATGGACGACCTCAAGACGGTGCACAGCCACCCGCAGGCGCTGGCGCAGTGCCGGAACGCGATCCGTGGGCTCGGGCTCACCGCGGTTCCCGCGGCGGACACCGCCGGCAGCGCGCGCGAGGTGGCCGAGTGGGGTGACGTGACGAAGGCCGCGGTCGCCTCCAGGCTGGCCGCCGAGGAGTACGGCCTGCGGGTGCTGCACGCCGACCTTGAGGACGAGGAGCACAACACCACCCGCTTCCTGATCCTCTCCAACGAGCGGCTGCGCGCCGCGTCCGGCGTCGGGCCGATCGTCACCACCCTCGTGTTCAAGGTGCGGAACATGCCGGCGGCGCTCTACAAGGCGCTGGGCGGCTTCGCCACGAACGGCGTCAACATGACGAAACTGGAAAGCTGCATGATCAGCGGCGAGTTCGTCGCGACACAGTTCCTCGCCGATGTCGAGGGCAGCCCGGAGGATCCCGCGGTCGAGCGGGCGTTCGCCGAGCTCGCCTTCTTCGCCGACTACCGCATTCTCGGGGTCTACCGGGCCAGCCGGTACCGCGAGCGGTACAGCCAGCTCCCGCAGGGTTCCTGACCCGGCATGCGGCGCGCCTTCCAGCAGGTCGACGTCTTCACCGCCCGGCCCTACCTCGGCAACCCGGTCGCGGTCGTCCTGGACGCCGACGGGTTGTCGACCGCGTCGATGCGGCGGTTCGCGGCCTGGACGAACCTCTCCGAGACGACCTTCGTCCTGCCGCCGACGACTCCGGCCGCCGACTACCGGGTCCGCATCTTCACCCCGACCGCCGAGCTGCCGTTCGCCGGCCATCCGACGCTGGGCACCTGCCACGCCTGGCTCGCCACGGGTGGGCTGCCCCGTGACGGTCGACGGATCGTCCAGGAGTGCGACGCCGGCCTGATCACCGTGCGCCGCGACGAGCCGTCGGGGCTGGCCTTCGCCGCGCCGCCGCTGCTGCGCTACGAACCGGCGGACGCCGAGCTGCTGCTGCACCTCGCCGAGGTGCTCCGGCTGGCCCCCACCGACATCGTCGCCGCCCAGTGGGTGGACAACGGGCCCGGCTGGGTGGCGGTCCTGCTGGACTCGGCCGACGCGGTGCTGGCGCTGCGCCCGGGAGCCGTCGATCTCGCTGTCGGGGTGATCGGGCCGCACCCGCCCGGAGCGGCGGCCGCCTTCGAGGTACGGGCGTTCACCCCCCAGATCGCGACGGTCGAGGACCCGGTGACCGGCAGCCTGAACGCCTCCCTCGCGACCTGGCTGTTCGACACCGGCGGCGCGCAGGACGCCTACACGGCGCGGCAGGGCACGGTCCTCGGCCGCGAGGGGCAGGTGCGGCTCTCCCGCGACGCGGACGGGACGGTGTGGGTCGGCGGCGACACGGTGACCTGCATCCGCGGCGACGTCGCGCTCTGACGGGCGGAACCGCCCCACGGGCGCCCGGACCACCGCCCGCGCCGGAACCGGTCCTGTCGGACCGGGCGCCTACCGTGGACGCATGTGCCGCAACATCACCGAGCTGCGCGGGCTGCAGCCGCCCGCGACCGACGACGAGGTCGAGGCTGCCGCCCGGCAGTTCGTCCGCAAGGTCAGTGGGCTCCGCCAGCCACCGCCCGCGGCGGCCGGCGCGTTCGAGGCCGCGGTGGCGGAGGTCGCCGCCAGCGTGCGCCGCCTGCTGGGCGAGCTGCCCGAGCGCCGCCAGCCGCCCGGCACGGTGCCGCCGCTGCGCCGGCCGGAGGTGGCGGCCCGGGTCCGGGCGAGGGAACAGGAACAACACGGGTGAGAGGGCGATAGCCGGGCATAGGGGCAGGAAGGCTGCCTACCCGCGGTCACCGTGACACGGTGCATCGCGACGTGGGCGGCGCCTGGTACCAGCGCGGTGTCGGTGCTTCGCCCCGGGCAACCGGCGGCAGTCAGGAGGACCGGTGATCTCCCGAGTTGTCATCAACAGCGATCAGGCCTCGGCTCCGGCGAGGTCCGGTCCACCGGAGGACACCCCGCCGAAGCCCGCGCCGCCGCCGATGCCCGGCTGGCGCCGGTTCCTGATCCCGCTCGGGGCCCTCGTCACGGTGGCGCTGTTGTTCGGTCCGGCCCTGGTCGCCAGTCAGCCCGGCGCACTGCCGTACTCCGAGTTCGCCACCCGGGTCGACGGTGGCCAGGTCCGCTCGGTCACGGTCGACGACCAGGGCGGGGTCGAGGGCACGCTCACCGACGGGAATCGCTTCACCACGCGCATCCCGACCGCGCTGGACACCGCGGCGCTGGCGAGCCGGCTCGCCGCCCACCGGGTCGAGATCACCGCGACGCGGGCGGGTAGCTCCTTCCTGTCGGTCGGGCTGAGCTTCCTGCCACTGCTGCTGCTTCTCGGTTTCTTCGTGTGGTCCGGCCGGCTGCCCCGGCGCCAGCTGGCCGGCGGCGGCCCGCTCCGCCCGCGCGGCCTGTTCGGCCTGTTCGGCCGCTCCCGGGCAAAGGCCACCGACGTCATGCGGCCGGAGACCCGCCTCGCCGACGTCGCCGGCCACGAGGGCGCGAAGCAGGAGATCGGCGAGGTCGTCGACGTCCTGCGCAACCCCGACCAGTACCGGGCGGTCGGTGCGCGCGGGCCGCGCGGTGTGCTCATGGTCGGCCCGGCGGGTACGGGCAAGACCCTGCTGGCCCGTGCGGTCGCCGGTGAGGCCGGGGTGCCGTTCCTGTCCATCGCCGGCTCCGGGTTCGCCGCGATGTCCGTCGGCGGCCGTGTCTCCCGGCTGCGGAACCTGTTCGCCGAGGCGCGCCGGCGGGCACCGTCCATCGTCTTCATCGACGAGATCGACGAGATCGACGAGATCGACGAGATCGACGAGATCGACGCGCGGCGCGGCGGCGACGGGGGCGACGGCTCCCCCGACGAGCGCGGGCAGGTGCTCGACCAGCTCCTCGCCGAGATGGACGGGCTGGAGGCCAGCACCGGCGTGGTCGTGCTCGCCACGACGAGCCGCCCCGAGGCCCTCGACCGGGCGCTGCTGCGGGCGGGCCGTCTCGACCGCCGGGTCACCATGCCGCTGCCCGCCCAGGCGGAGCGGGCCGCGATCCTCGCCGCCCACACCCGCGGCGGACACCTCGCCGAGGACGTCGACCTCCCCCGGGTCGCCCGGGCCACCCCTGGCTTCTCCGGCGCGGACCTGGGGAACCTGGTGAACGAGGCCGCGCTCAACGCGGCCCGGGCCGGGCGGTCCACCGTCAGCGCCGCCGACCTCGACACCGCCCGCGGCCGCATCCTGCTCGACCGCCGCGACGCGCCGAACGCGCTGCTGCCGGCCGAGAAGCAGTCCGTGGCGGTGCACGAATCCGGCCACGCGCTGGTCGCGGCCCTGTGCGAGAGCACCGACCCGGTGGCGAAGGTGACCATCCTGCCCGCCGGCATGGCGCTGCCCGCCGGCATGGCGCTCGGCACCCAGCACTTACCCGCGGCGGAGCGGCACCTTCACACCGAGAACCACCTCAGGGACAGCCTGGCCGTCCGCCTCGGTGGTCGGGCGGCCGAGCTGGTGATCCTCGGCCACGGCTCGACCGGTGCGTCGAACGACCTGGCCGGGGCGACCGGCCTCGCCACCCGGATGGTGCGCGAGTTCGGCCTGTCCGAGGAGATCGGCCCGGTCGGGTACGCCCCCGATGGGCCCGATGGGCCCGGGTACCTCGGTGGCGACGCGCCGGTGGCCCGTCCCTACTCGGAGCAGACGCAGCGAACGATCGACGCCGAGGTGGCCCGGTTGCTCCGCGAGGCCGAGGCCCGCGCCATCGACCTGCTGCGCATGCACCGCCCGGCGCTGGACGAACTCACCGCCCGGCTGGTCGCGGAGGAGACCGTCGACAGCGCGGTGGTGGTGGCGATCGCCGCGGCCTCGGTGGCCCGTTTCGCCCGCACCCCGGGTGGGACCGGGCCGCGCGGCGACGGCCCCGACGGCGGCATACCGCCGCAGATCTCACTGCAGACCTGATCCGTCCCCGCGGGACCTGATCCCCGCGCCGCCGCTGCCGCGGCGCGGGCAGATCACCGGGCCGGCCGGATCAGCGGCAGCTCAGTAGATGAACTGCTTGCCGCCCTTCATGACGAACGGCACCCGCTGCAGGACCCGGATGTCCTCGAGCGGGTTGCCCCGCACCCCGATCACGTCGGCGAGCAGGCCCTCGCCGAGGCGGCCCCGGTCGGTGACGTCGATCAGGTCGGCGCCGACGATCGTCGCGGCCTGGATCGCCTGCAGCGGCGTCATCCCCCGGTCGACGAGCGCGACCAGCTCGAGCGCGTTCTTGCCGTGCGGGATCGCCGGCGCGTCGCTGCCGACCGCGATCTTGACGCCGGCCTCGATCGCGTTGCGGATCGAGGCCTTCGCCTGGGGGAAGATGAGCGCGGCCTTCGCCTGGATCTCCGGCTCGGCGCTGCTCAGGACCGGCATGTCGTCGATCAGTGCCTGGGTGGCGACCACCCAGACGCCGTTCTTGACCAGCAGGTTGATCGTGTCATCGTCGATCATGAAGGCGTGCTCGATGCAGTCGACACCGCACTCGACCATCTGCCGCACCGCGACCGAGCCGTGGGTGTGTGCCGCCACCCGCAGCCCCCGCCGGTGTGCCTCGTCCGTGATCGCCGTCACCTCGGCGTCGGAGTAGTGCCGCGCGCCGGAGGACCCGGTGTTGGTCATCGCCCCGCCGGAGCCGCACATCTTGATGACCTGCGCCCCGTGCTTGATCTGGTAACGGACCGCCTTGCGGACCTCGTCGACCCCGTTGGCCAGGCCCTCCTCGACGGTCAGCTTCAGCACGTGCGGGGCGAACGCGCCGAACATCGTCGGGTCGAGGTGCCCACCGGTCGGCGTGATCGCGTGGCCGGCCGGGACGATCCGCGGGCCGTCGATCCAGCCCGCGTCGATCGCCTTCATCAGCGCGACGTCCAGCAGGTAGCCGCTGGTCTTGCAGAACAGACCGAGGTTGCGCACCGTGGTGAAGCCGGCCCGCAGGGTGCGGCGGGCGTTCTGGGTGGCGCGCATCATCCGCAGCGGCGGGTCGTCGCGCATCTGCCCGGTCAGGTGGTGCTCGCCGGGCCCGCCCATCAGCAGGTTGAGCTCCATGTCCATCATCCCGGGCATCAGGATCAGGTCGCCGAGGTCCATCACCTCGCCCTCGGGCTGGCCGCCGAGGCCGACGATCCGATCGCCCTCGATCTTCAGCACGCCGGGCCGGGTGATCTCGCCCGTGTCGACGTCGAGCAGGCCCGCGGCCTTGAGCGTCAGCATCCCGCATCCTCCTGGTGGGTGATGGCGTACCCGGCCACGGTGTGCCCCGCGCGCCAGGTGTACCCCTCTATGTCTAACTGAGAATGTCGCTATGTCTAGCGGAGAACGCCGCGCCGCGCATGACCGCACCCAGCGGATCAAGGCGCTGGCCAGACTGGGCGGAGGGGCGTTCCGGGTGCCCTCCGTCGCTCCCGCGGCCGTGGGTCGGCCGGATCCGGACCGGGCCGCCACGGCGCCGATCGTGGGAACCTTGACACTCCGACTCCTCTGGCATTAAACACCCGTTCAGAGACATGTCACGCCCAGCACGGACGCGAAGGGGCACGATGACCGACGTCTCGATGATCATTGATGGGGAGCGCCGCACCGCTCCCACGACGTTCGCGGTGGTGAACCCGGCGACGGGCGCGGTGCACGCGCAGGCGCCGGACTGCTCCCGTGACCAGCTCGACGCGGCCTTCGACGCGGCGGCCAGGGCCTTCGCCGGCACCACCTGGAGCCGGGACGAGGCCGCCCGGCGCGCCGCCCTGGCCCAGGCCTCGGCGCTGGTGCGGGCTGCGGCGGACCGCATCGCCCCGGTCCTGGTCGCCGAGCAGGGCAAGCCGCTCGCCGCGGCGACGATGGAGGTGCGCGGCGCGAGCTACTGGCTGAAGTACTTCTCCCGGCTCGAGCTGCCGCGTGAGGTCATCCAGGACGACGACCGCGCGTTCGCCGAGGTGGTCCACCGCCCGATGGGCGTCGTGGCCGCGATCACACCGTGGAACTTCCCCGTCATGCTGGCGAGCTGGAAGATCGGCCCCGCGCTGCTCGCCGGCAACACGATGGTCCTCAAGCCCTCGCCCTACACGCCGCGCAGCACGCTGCTGCTGGCCGAGGTCCTCGCCGAGGCCCTCCCGCCCGGTGTGCTCAACGTGGTCTCCGGCGGCGACGAACTGGGCCGGTGGATGACATCCCACCCGGTCCCGCGCAAGATCAGCTTTACCGGATCGGTGCCGACGGGCAAGCACATCGCCGCGGCCGCCGCCCCGGACCTCAAGCGGGTCACCCTGGAGCTCGGCGGCAACGACGCCGCGATCCTGCTCGACGACGTCGACCCGGCCGCGGTGACCGAGAAGATCTTCCTGGGCGCCTTCGACAACAGCGGCCAGATCTGCTCGGCGATCAAGCGTCTTTATGTTCCCGAGGCGCTGCACGACGACGTCGTCGAGGCACTCGCGGCCCGCGCCGCGGCGGCGAAGCTCGGCGACGGCATGGAGCCCGGCACCGAGCTCGGCCCCATCCAGAACCGGCCCCAGTTCGAACGGGTCGGCGGGCTCGTCGCCGACGCGATCGCCGGTGGGGCGAAGGCCGCCACCGGCGGCGCCCCCGTCGAGGGGCCCGGGTTCTTCTACCAGCCGACCGTGCTCGTCGGCGCCACCGAGGGCAGCCGGATCGTCGACGAGGAGCAGTTCGGCCCGGCGCTGCCCGTCCTGTCCTACCGGGATGTCGACGAGGCGGTCAGCCGGGCGAACGCGACCAGTTTCGGGCTGTCCGGCTCGGTCTGGTCCGCCGACCCCGACCGCGCCGGCGCGGTCGCCGACCGCCTCGAGTGCGGCACCGCCTGGGTGAACGCCCATGTCGCCCTCGGGCCGCACCAGCCCTTCGGCGGTTCCAAGTGGAGCGGCATCGGCGTGGAGAACGGCCCCTGGGGCCTCGCGAGCTACACCGAGGCCCAGGTCCGCTACCGCGCCAGGTCCTGACGCCCGGCGGCGCCCGACCGGCTCACCCACCCGACCGGCTCACCCACCGGCTGCACCCGCCGCGCCGGCAGCGACTCGGGCGGGGCTGGGCGGGTAGGCAGTCCGCATGACGGGGGACGAAGCCAGCGGCGGCGGGAACCGCCACACCGCGGAGGTGTGTGTCGTCGGCGGCGGGCCGGCCGGGATCATGGCCGGCCTGCTGCTCGCCCGTGGCGGCCTGCGCACCTGCGTACTGGAGAAGCACGACGACTTCCTGCGCGACTTCCGCGGCGACACGGTGCATCCGTCCACGTTGACGCTGCTCGACCGGATCGGCCTGGGCGACGCCACCCGGGCGCTGCCGGGGCGGCGGGTGACCAGCCTGCGGTTCACGTTCGCCGACGGGACGTTCCAGGTCGCCGACTTCACCCGGCTGCGCGGCGATCATCCGTACCTGTACTTCGTGCCGCAGTGGGACCTGCTGGAGATGCTGGCCCGCGCTGGCGCCAAGCTGCCCACCTTCACCCTCCTGCGCGGCCGTGAGGTGACCGGGCTGCTCCGGGACGGGGCGCGGGTCGCGGGCGTCGAGGCACGCGGACCCGACGGCCCGGAGACCGTGCGGGCCCGGCTGACGATCGGCGCCGACGGCCGCGGCTCCGTCGTCCGTGCGCAGCTCGGCCTGCGGACCCGGCGGTTCGGCGCCCCCATGGACGTCCTCTGGTTCCGCCTCTCCCGGCGCCCGGCCGACGGGGACGGGCTCGGTGGCCTCGTCGGCGCGGGCCAGCTGCTCATCCGGATCGACCGGGGCAGCTACTGGCAGGTGGCCTTTCTGATCCCCAAGGGGGGCTACGGCGCGGTGCGGGCCGACGGCCTCGCCGCGCTGCGCCGCCGGGTCACCGAGATCGCGCCGGTGTTCACCGACCGGGTCGGTGAGATCGAGAGCTGGGCGGACGTCCGGCTGCTCACCGTCCAGGTCGACCGGGCCCGGCGCTGGCACGCGCCCGGCGCCCTGCTCATCGGCGACGCAGCCCACGCCATGAGCCCCATCGGCGGCGTGGGCATCAACCTGGCCATCCAGGACGCGGTCGCGGCGGCGCGCCTGCTCGCCGGGCCACTGCTGGCCGGCCGCGCGGACGGGTCGACGCCGACGCCCGGCCAGCTCGCCGCGGTGCAGCGCCGACGGACGGCACCCACGGTCCTCACCCAGCTGATGCAGCGCGCCGCCCAGCGCGCCTTCCTCGGCCCGGTGCTGCGAGCCGCCACCCCGCCGCCGGCACCGGCAATGGTCCGGCGGGTCGCCGCGAGCCCGGCCGCGCAGGGAGCGCTCGCCCACATCGTCGGGATCGGCATCCGGCCCGAGACGCCGGGACGCACCGCCGGCGGCGACCGGCCCGCCCGGCCCGCCCGGCGCGACCCGACGGCGGGAAGCCCACGCAGGTTCTGACCCGCGGCTCCACGCTGACCGCGGACATCTCGCTTTTCCTACGCTCGAATGTCAACCGAACTCCCACCGCTGGGCTCTTTACAGGTGACCGCTCCTCCGGCGACCTCATCTCGGGACATCGCCGGCGGCGGCTGGGAGGGATGTGGATGGCGGATGCCACCTTCGTCCCCAGCACCTACCGGCACTGGGGACTGCCAACGATCGTCGCCGTCACCGCGGCACTGGCCGTCGTTCTGGCCGCCAGCACGGTCATGGTGACGCAGCACCGCTCCGCCCGCGAAGCGGGAAGCCACCCCGAAGCTGCCCGCAACGCCCTGGACCAGATCTGGGGTGTGGACGTCGGGTGGATTCCGGCGGGCTTTCACCGGGAGACCCGCGAGGGCGAGTACTTCCGGAACAGCCGAGGCCCGCGGCGGGACCATTTCGAGGTCCGGGTGGTCTACGCCGCCACCGAGCAGGCCGCCGTTCCCGTGATCGACCGCTCCGGCGACGCCGCACCGGCCACCTACGGGATCGCTGTTCGGCGCGGCCCGTCCGTCGACCTGGCCGCGGAGGCCGTGATGGCACCGGCCGCCGGGTGGGAGGCCGTACAGCCGGCCACTGTCGGAGCTCACGACGCCGTCCTCCTGCGTACCGAGATCGACGGCCACCCGTCCTACTCGCTGCGGTGGAGCCCCGGTCCCGGTCTCGTCCTCAGCGTCGGCGGCGGCCGGGCGGACGACGTTGCCCGGATCGCGGCCACACCCCTGGTCAACCCGGTGCCACCGGGACCAGCCGACGTGGCCGCAGCGAGGACGTCGGTCGACGCCGCGGTGCGGGCCTGCCTGGGCGCGGGCGGAGGAATCCGCGGCATCGGTGGCGCCGATGGTCTCGTCGTCGCGCGGGTCGGGCCCGTCGTCTTCCTGAACGCGACCGAGGCCATGGCGGGGTACGAGCTGCGGGCACCCACCACCGCCACCGCACCCACCGCACCCACCGGGAACGCCCAGGTCAGCACGACGGTGAGTGGCGTGATGGAACTCGTGGCGACGCATGCGGGATGGAGACATCGGGCCTGCCCCGCGCACGGAGCGCCGCCGATCTCAGGCGTGCACCCCCGTCGGCAGGGTGAGGATGTCGGCTCCGTCGTCGGTGATGGCGATCGTGTGCTCGCTGTGTGCTGTCCGGCAGCCTGTCGCACTGCGCAGGGTCCAGCCGTCGGCGTCGGTGACGAGCTCCGCGGTGTCCGCCATGACCCACGGCTCCAGCGCGAGCAGCAGCCCGGGGCGCAGCCTGTATCCACGGCCGGGCCGCCCGGTGTTGGCGACGTGCGGGTCCTGGTGCATCGTCGATCCGATGCCATGGCCTCCGAAGTCGGTGTTGATCGGGTACCCCGCCTCGCGCAGGACGGAGCCGATGGCATGGGAGATGTCGCCGATGCGAGCCCCGGGCCCGGCGGCGGCGATCCCCGCGCTCAGCGCGCGTTCGGTCGCGTCGATCATCGCCACGCTCTCCGGGGGCTTCGACTCGCCCACGATGAAGCTGATGGCGGAGTCGGCGGCGACTCCGTCCCTGGACACGGCGAGGTCGAGTGTCAGCAGGTCGCCGTCGGCAAGCGAGTAGTCGTGGGGAAGCCCGTGGAGCACGGCGTCGTTGACAGCCGTGCAGATGTAGTGGCCGAACGGCCCGCGCCCGAAGGACGGCGCGTAGTCGACATAGCAGGACTGCGCTCCCGCCTCCGCGATCATGACCTTGGTCCACCGATCGATGTCCAGGAGGCTCGTGCCGACCGCGCTACGGCTTCTCAGCGTCTGCAGAATGTCGGCGACGAGGGCGCCCGCGTCCTTTGCTCGAGCCACTTTGGCGGGGCTCAGGATCTCGATCATGGGGCACCCCTCTCGCACTACCAATAATTATCCCGGCCATATTATACCGGTACTATAATCGGAACCATGGTCAGGTTGCCGCTCACCCCCGCAGAGGTCGAGCGTGGGAAGCGCCTCGGCGCCCTCCTACGCCGAGCCAGGGGCGAGCGCTCGATACTCGACACCGCACTGGACGCAGGCGTCTCACCAGAGACCCTTCGAAAGATCGAGTCCGGTCGCGTGGCCACCCCCGCCTTCCCGACCATCGCGGCGATCGCCGATGTCCTCGAGCTCTCCCTCGACGACGTGTGGGCCGAGATCAAGCAGCCCGGCAGCGAGGCCGAACCCGCGGACGCGGGCCACGGCACACGCGAGCGGTTGGCCTCGTAGGGCTCAGTCGGCGGCGGGCGGGTGCCCGTCGGCGGCGAGGCTGTCGAGGACGGCGGTCGCGATCGCCTCGAGGGCGTCGACCTGCGCGTCGGTGAGGGCGTCGAACACCCGCGCGCGGACGAAGGCGACGTGGGCGGGGGCAGCGCGCTCGATCACGGCACGGCCCTGCGCGGTCAGCACGACGAGGGCCCCGCGGCCGTCCTCGGCGCACTCCTCGCGGGCGACCAGCCCGCGCCGGGTCATCCGCGCCACCTGATGGGACAGGCGGCTCTGCTCCCAGGACAGTTCCCGGGCGAGCCGGGTCACTCGCAGGCTGCCACCCGGCGCCTCGCTCAGGTGGACCAGGATGTCGTAGTCGGCCAGCGAGATCCCGGCATCCGCGGTGAGCTCGCGGCCCATCCGCGCGGACAGCTGGCTCGCCATCAGCAGGTAACGGCGCCAGGCCTGCTGCTCACGCGGGTCGAGCCAACGCGGATCGCCCTGCCCCCGCCCACCCGCCGGACCCTGGAATGCCCCGCCCCCGCCTCTGGTTGACACGCACATATCTTAATGACACGTCATGGAACGGGAAGGGGCAGCCATGACCGGCGCGACAACGAGGCCGCAGGTCGACATCCGCCGTGCGGACGACCGGGCGAAGACGAGGCTGCACTGGCTCGACTCCAAGCACTCGTTCTCGTTCGGCCATCACTACGACCCGTCGAACACCCATCACGGGCTGCTGCTGGTCAACAACGACGACAACGTCCGCGCCGGAACGGGCTTCGAGACCCACCCGCACACCGACATGGAGATCGTCACCTGGGTCCTGCAGGGCTCCCTGGTCCACCAGGACTCGACCGGGACCTCCGGGGTGATCTATCCGGGTCTCGCGCAGCGGATGAGTGCCGGGCGGGGCATCCTGCACTCCGAGAAGAACGACTCCTGGCGGCTCGCGGGCGGCGGCGACCCGCACGACGACCCGGTGCACTTCGTCCAGATGTGGGTTCTCCCCGACGAGCAGGGCATCGACCCGGGGTACGAGCAGCTCGAGATCGACCACGAGCTGCTCCGCGGCGGACTCGTCACCGTCGCCTCCGGGATGGACCGGCACGACGGCGCCACCGCCATCCGGATCAGGAACCGGCACGCGGCGCTGCACGTCGCCCGGCTCACGCCGGGGCAGAGCGTGGAGCTCCCCGACGCGCCTTACCTGCACCTGTTCGTCGCCCGCGGCGACGTCGTGCTGGAAGGGGCCGGCCCCCTGCGGGAGGGGGACGCGGTGCGGTTCACCGCGGTCGGCGGCCAGCGGGTCACCGCCGTCGAGCCGGCCGAGGTGCTGGTCTGGGAGATGCACGCCGGCCTGGCCGTTTCCGCCTGAGGCGGCCTCCCGTCACCGCCGGTGGCTCCGTGGAGCCGCCGGCGGTGGGGGCCGGTGGGGGCGGGTGGCGGCGGCGTGGAGCGTTGCCCGCGGGCACGGGGAGTCGCAGACTGCCGTCCCAGTCACCCGGCTCCGCGCTCCCGCGGAGCCGACCGGTCACCGCCACTGACCCGCGGCAGTCCGCCGCCGGCGCGGCGGAGCCGAAAGGATCACAGGTGCGGGTAACGCTCGCCTCGGCCATGCTGACGTCGGCGATGACGTCCGTCCTTGTCGCCCCGGCGGTGTCCGCGTCAGCGGCCGGGACGTCCGAGCCCAGGTCCTCCGGCAGCACGGCGGCCTCGACCAGCGCGTCGGACGCGCTGGTCGTCGGGCTCGGCACCGAGGACCTGGTCGGGGACATCGACATCGAGGTGGACATCGATCCGTTTCACATCGATCTGGAACCCGACCGTGAACCGCCGGATCTGGCCGGCCTCCCCAGCCGCGCGGACGACCCGCCGACCGGCGCGCGCCCAGGGCCGGCCAGCCAGCCGACGCCCAGCAGCCCCGCGCCCCCGTTCGGGCCCGGGTCCGGGCAGGCTGCCGGGCCGCTGCCGGGCCCCCGCGACAGGCCTCTGGAGCCGGACAGCCGTGAATCCGCCGGTGCCGCAGGCGCGACCGGCGTGGGAGGCCCCGCCCCTTCCGCCGGCGTCCCCGGTTCCACTGCCCGTGATCCGGCGCCGCCACCGACGTCCGCGGCCCACAGAGTGGACACGCCGAGCACGCCCACCGGCCACGTCGCCCCGGATCAGGGAGACGCGGGCGGCATGGCGGAGCGCTCGCCGGCGGAGCGGGTACTGCTCGCCGGGACGAACTCCCTCGGGGTTGCGCTCGCCGCGCTCGGGCTGGCCGGCGCGCCGCTGGCCCGCGGTCTTCGTCGCGGGCCGCCGGGCCGCGGCAGTCGCCTGGCGTCGGGTGGTCACCCGGGCCGGGCCCTGGCCCGCGACGCGGAGCCCACGGCCCCGGTCAGTGCTGCACGAGATCCGCGTACTCGGGATGGCGCTCGATGTAAGCGCGGATGAACGGGCACTGCGGGATGACCGCGAGGCCCTCGGCGCGCACCGCGGCCAGCGCGGTGGCGGCCAGCGCGGAGCCGACCCCGGCCCCTTCGAAGGCCGGTTCGACCACGGTGTGAGTGAAGGTCACCGCCCGGTCCGAGCGGGTGTAGGCGGCGAAGCCCGCCACCTCCCCGGTCGGGGTGCGGGCCTCGAACCTGCGGGCGGCGGCGTTGTCGACAACAGTCACGTCCATGGAGCCATCCTGGCCCGCGCGCCCCTGCTCAGGCGACGTCCAGGATCTCGTCGACGGGGCGGCGCGGGGTGGCGGGCCGCGGCGGCAGGTCCGGATCGGGGCGGCCCACCCGCAGCAGCATCTGCACGTGCCCGGCGAGGCCGAAGGACGCACGCAGCTGCTCGCGGAGCACGGGGAGGTCCAGGACCTGGCCGAGCGGCGAGGCCGCCAGGCCCCGTTCGGTCGCGGTGAGGAGCACCCTGCCGGTGGCGGCCCCGCCGAGCAGCCGGTCGACGGGCCGGTCGCTGTCGGTGCCGAGGGCCAGGAGCACCGGATGCTCGACCGGCTCCGGCTCCGGGGCCGGGGCCGGGGCCGGGGCCGACGCCGCTCCCCCGCCGGCTGGCGTGCCACGGGAGGGAGCCACCGAGGAGGTCTCGCCGCGGGCCACGTCGAAGTCGCGCAGCACGAACTCCGACTGGCGGGACTCCGCCACACCCCCGACCACCTCGGTGGGCAGGCCGTCCGCCGCGGTGGGTGAGTCGCGGCGCCACCGCCGCAGCTCCTCCGCGTAGGCGGGGTCGTGGGTCTCCTGTCAGTCGGCGCGGGAGAGCAGGACCGACGCCGTGATCCGCGAGTCCGTGTCCTCGACGAACCAGGCCCAGGCCGCCTCGGTCTCGGCGGCACGGCGCAGCGCGGAGACGTCGTCAGGGCCGAGCCGCCCGCGTTCCCCCGCCAGGAACGGGCGCCGGTCGGTGTGCCGCACGGCGATGGCCCGCGCCAGTTCCGTCTCGGCGGCGGTCGCCGGCTGGCGGCCGGTCACCGTGATCGTGGCGAGCGGGTCGCGGGCTGTCGGCGGGCCGGTCTCCTCGAGCGGCCCGTACGCCACCTCGGGCACCAGGCCGCGGGACCGCACCGCGAAGCGGGCGAAGGCCAGCGCCGCGCCGCAGCTGATCAGCAGCTGGCGCCCCTCGTGGTCGGCCACCCGCAGCAGCCGTTCGGGATCGGCGAAGAGGTGCAGGCCGGCGCCGTCCAGCCGCCACCGCCAGGGCTGGGTGTTGTGGATGGACGGCGCGAGCGCGGCCAGTTCGACGATCGCGCGGGCATCCTGCTCCGTGAGGCGTACGGCGGTGTCGACCATGGGCCCTCTCCTGTCCGTCAGTCCCCTCGCCGGGTGCTCCGGCCGGCATGCCCCCGGGCCGGTCCCCACCCCGGAGCCCGCCGGATCCTCCTCCGCCGGCGCGCGGGCGCGCACGCACCGATCGGCACCCCCTGCTGCTGGCGGCCATCGTTTCACCAGCACGGGGCCGATGCGCGGCGGTTATCGTTGCCGGAGTGGAAACGGTCCGTGTCTTCCTCCTCGACGATCACGAGATCGTGCGTCGGGGGATACGCGAGGTCCTCGCCGACGCCGGCGGGATCGAGGTGGTCGGCGAGGCGTCGACCTGCGCGGAGGCGGTGTGCCTGGTGCCGCGCCTGCGTCCGGACGTCGCCGTGCTCGACGCCCGGCTGGAGGACGGCAGCGGCATCGACGTCTGCCGGGACATCCGCGCGGCCTGCCCGGAGGTCGGCTGCCTGATCCTCACCTCGTTCGACGACGACGACGCGCTCTTCGCGTCGATCATGGCCGGGGCCGCGGGCTACCTGCTCAAGCAGATCCGGGGCACGGATCTGGTGGGGGCGATCCGCACCGTGGCCGCCGGGCGCTCGCTTCTGGACCCCGCCGTCACCGACCGGGTGCTGCGCCGCCTGCGCGAGGGCTCCGGGGCCGACCGGGCCCAGAACGCTCTTGGCGGGCGGGAGCAGGAGATCCTCCTGCTGATCGCCGAGGGGCTGACCAACCGGCAGATCGCCGGGCGGGTCCAGCTCTCCGAGAAGACGGTCAAGAACTACGTCTCGTCCATCCTGGACAAGCTGGGCCTGACCAGCCGCACCCAGGCAGCCGTCTACGTGACCCGCCACCACTCCTGAGCTCTCCTCGGCGCGGCAGGTCCTCCTCGGCGCGGCAACGGACCCGCCCACGCCCACGCGCCGGCGGTGGCACTCAGACGACGCAGCGCTCGGCGGCGTGGAACGCCTCGCCCTCCGGCACCGTCGTCTGGATCACCCGCGCGGTCGGCCACGGCTCGGCCCAGGAACTCATCGCCCGGTGGACGGCGGCCGTCGCGCCGGCCTGGTCCGACGGGGTCGCCCCCGGGCGACCGGCCGCGTCGCGGCGCACCAGACGCGCCGCCGCCACCTCGGGCGAGGTGACGCACCGCAGCTCGATCAGCTCCGCGGAGGTGTCCCGCGCGAGGCGGGCGGCCGCCGCCCGGTGGCGCCCGTCCGACCAGGAGGCATCGATGACCACCGTCTCGCCGTCGTCCAGCGCGCGGCGGGCCTGGGCCAGCAGCTGCTCGTAGGTCCGCGCCGTGGTCTCCGACGCCAGCGGCCAGACGTACGACTCCGTGGCGTCGTCCGGGCCGTCGAGAGTCAGCCCTGCCCGCACCAGGTCGGAGCGCAGCAGCACCCGGCCCTCGTCACCGGCGGCGAGCCGGCCGGCCAGCGTCGTCTTCCCGGTGCCGGGCAGGCCACCGACCAGGACCAGCCGCACCCGGGCCCGGCGCAGATGCCGGTAGGCGATGTCGGCGAGCCGCCGTGCCTGCTCCCCCTGGTGCGGGTCGCCCGCGTATGTCGCCGCCGCCTCCTGCAGGGCACGACACGCCAGGTGGAGATGCTCCAGCGAGCGGGGGTGGGCCGCCCCGGAGTACTCGCGGTACCGGCGCAGGAGGGTGTCGGCGTCCTCGGGAGCACCGAGGCGCTCCAGGTCCACCGCGAGCAGGGCGATGTCGGCCAGGACGTCCCCCGCGCGCCGGCCGCGGACGGGACGGCCCAGGATGCGCGGGCCGTCATCGAGGCAGTAGACGGTGTCGGCCCGCAGGGCACCGTGACCGTCACGGATCCATCCGCCATGATCACGGCGGGCCAGCAGCCCGCGCCGGCCGGCCAGGTAGGCCTGGGCGAGCCGGCCGATCTCGTCGACCAGGTCGGCGTCGAGGACGGTGCCGCGCAGGGCCTGTGCGGCGGCGAGCGCCTCCCGCCACTGCCGCTCCGCTCCGCTCTCCCCCGGCCCCCTCGCCGCGGCCGACACCCCGACCACGTTCGGGCCGCCCGCAACGGCCGGGAGCGGGAGGGCGGCGATGCCGGGGCTGACATTGGCCGCGCAGATCGTGGCCGAGGTGATGCTGGCCGAGGTGATGACGGCCGGGGCGCACCGCTCGTGGAACGAGGCGATGGCGCGGGCGACGTGCCGCAGCTGCTCGTTCAGCGGCGCACCGGCGCGGACCAGCGCGGTCAGCTGCCGGCCGGCCGGCAGGCGCCGCATGACCACCGCGTGGTCGCACAGGGCGCCTCTGCTGTCGACGACGTCCGCCACGCCTGCGTAGACGCCCGGTGCGAGCGGCTGGTTCAGCCGCACCTCGGCCCGGCAGGCAGCCAGCCGCGCCAGCCGGCCGTGGAACGCCGGCGCCTCCGCTGCCTCGGCTACCGCTGCGCCGGCAGCCCCCGCCGCGGCGGGAACGCCGGGCGGGCCGGCGGGCCGGTGCCGCTTGAGGACGCGATCGGCGTCCAGGTAGAGCAGCGCGGTACCGGTCTCGATGACCCGCCCCGCGCTGCGCGGCCGGAACCACAGATCCGCCGGAACGGACGTCGCAGTCACCTGCTCGACCGGCATCGCACCTCCCCGTGCACGCCTGGCGCCAGGTACTTATCGTGGCGCTCCGACGTCCCGCCGGAGGCCTCTCCCAGGCACGGCTCGGGGGGCCTTTCGGACCCCGGAGAGCGGTCGTCCGGCCCGGTCAGCTCAGGGGAACCGACCAGCGCAGGCAGGTCCCACCGGCCGGCCCCGGGGCGATGTCGAACGTCCCGCCGAGCTCCTCGGCCCGGCTGCGCAGGTTCTGCAGGCCGCTGCGTCGACCGGTGCCGCCCAGGCCCACCCCGTCGTCGGTGACCTCGACGTGGAGCCGGCCGTCCCGGACCGACACCGACAGCTCGACCGCGCTGGCCCGCGCGTGCCGGGCGACGTTGGACAGGCTCTCCCGCACGACGGCGAGGAGATGGTCGACGACACCGCCCTCGAGAAGGGTGTCGAGCGGTCCGTCGATCCGCAACCGCGGGCTGAACCCGAGCGCCTCGCCGACCTCCTCGACGATCTCGACGAGGCGGGAACGGACGCCCGGGCCCCCGGCGGTCCGCCGCCCGCGCAGCTCGAACACCGTCGAGCGGATCTCCCGGATCGTCGCGTCGAGGTCGTCGACGTAGGTGGTGAGCCGCCCGGCCGACTGCGGGCGGTCCTCCGCCGCGGCCATGCCCTGCAGGCCGAGCGCGACCGCGTAGAGGCGTTGCATGACGTGGTCGTGCAGGTCACGGGCGATGCGGTCGCGGTCCTCGAGGACGAGTAGCCGGTCGCGGGTGGCGCGGGAGGTGGCCAGGTTGAGAGCGACCTGGACGTGCCCGGCGAACGTCGCCGCCATGTCGAGGTCGCTGTCCGCGAACGGCCGGCTGCCCGGCCCTCGGGCCAGTACCACCGCGCCGGTCCGAGCCTGCGCCCCCACCAGCGGGATGACCATGAGCGGGCCGGTGGCGGCCTGGCCGACGCCCGAGGTGCCTGCCTCGGTCGCCGCGTCGTCGACGAGCAGCGGCCGCCCCTGGGCGACCGCCCGGCCGGCGAGGGTCCCGGCGAACGGGACGGCGGTGCCGATCAGGGCGTCGGCGACCGCGGTGTCGGTGGCGGCGGCGGCGTCCACCAGGAGCTCCCCGGTGACCTCGTCCGCCAGCAGGACGCAGGCCAGTTCGGCGTCCGCGACCTCGCGGGCCCGGGTGACGATGAGGGAGAGCGGCTCGGCGCCGTCCGCCAGCAGGTGGCGCATGATGTCCGCGGACGCCTGCAGCCACTGCTGCCGGCGCTGCGCGGCACCGAACAGGCGGGCGTTCTCGATCGCCACCCCGGCACTGGCGGCCAGGGCCAGCACCAGCTCCTCGTCCTGCGCGGTGAACAGGCGCCCACCACGCTTCTCGGTCAGGTAGAGGTTGCCGAAGACCTCGCTGCGCACCTTGATCGGGACGCCGAGGAAGGTGCGCATCGGCGGATGCCCCGACGGGAAGCCGACAGCGTGGCCGTGTGCGGCGATGTCGTCGAGCCGCACGGGCCGGGGCTCGGCGGTCAGCAGCCCGAGCACGCCGTCGCCCCGGGGCAGGTGACCGATGTCGCGGACCAGGTCGGCGTCCATGCCGACGTGGATGAACTGTTCCAGCCGGCCGTCCCGGGCGATCACACCGAGGGCACCGTAGCGCGCGTCGACAAGCTCGCAGGCGGCTTCGGCGATCCGCCGCAGCACGACCTCCAGGCTCAGGTCGGCGGCCACCGCACGATGCGCCCGCAGCAGGCCCCTCAGCCGGCCCTGTGTGGTCATCACCTCGTGGGCGCGCTCGACCAGCTGCGCCATCAGCTCGTCCAGTTCGAGACGCCCGGGCCGGGGCGCGGCGACGTCGCCGAGCAGATCCGGGACGTCCAGGAGCTTCGCACTCTCGATCATCCCCCTGTCCTCTTGTCCGTCCAGAAGCTCCGCGGACGGTGAACTGCTCCGCGGCTCCGGCGGCCCGCCACCGGAGGCCGCACCGAGCCCGGCCGCGGCGGCGCCAGAGGCGGCTCCGGAACCGGCTGCAGGGCCGGCGCCGCCGCCACCACGATGATCACCGCCCGCACGCTCGGGCCACGGGTCCATGGTCCAGACGCTATCGAACATCAGAGCGCGATCACCGCACTCCGCGGCGACCCGCGGCACTCCCGCGGCCACTCCGACGCGCCCGCGGACAGGACCCGGCTCCCGGCGGACGGTGGAGTCGCTGGTCATCACCGCCGCCCCCGGCCTACCGAGACAGGGACCACAGGGACCGTTTCCTCGGGCCTTCCGGCACCCCCGGCGACAGCCGCACCACTCACGGCGGCGCGACCGTGCGCTTGCACGTGCACGGCGAACCCGTGATGATCTGTCGTCGGACCGAACCGTGACGGCGCCCATCGACCTGGAGGAAGCGTTGTCCCCTGATCGCCACCCGGCCCACCGTGCTGCCGCACGGCCCGGGCCCCGCCGGTAGGTGGCCTTGTATCCGTCTCGCTCGCACTGCCTCCCCGTCGACCTGCGCCTGATCATCATCCGGGAGGACGCCGTACTGCTCACCACCGGCGAGCCCGGGCCCCGGAGCGGTGCTGGTACCCGGCCCGGCGACCGGGCCCCGACCGGCACTGGAGCCCCGGCCACGGCCGGGTATCCCCGCACTCCCGGCCGCACCGGCCGCACCGGCCCGCCGGAGCGGCCCGCGCAGGCCTGGCGGCTGCCCGGCGCGTCGCTGCGGCTGGGGGAACCGGCCCGCGAGACGGCGCTGCGGCTGGCCGCCGAGGTGGCCGGGATCAGGGCGAACGAGTCGGAGCTGATGCTGGCGCATGCGGCGCATCACCAGCTCGGCGGCGGCGAGCAGGTCTCGCTGTACTTCCTGCCGCCGACGTGCGTCCTTCCGCCAGCGGGCGTCCCGCCGCGGCCGGCCGAGAGGCCCGCGGACGGCGCCCGGGAGCACTGGCGGCCGCTCGCTGATCTCCCCACCGGGCTGGACCCGCTGGACCAGGCCGTCCTCGCCTGCTGGCAGCGGGCCGAGTCCTACTCCGAGCCCGGCTGGAACCCCGTCCGGCCGCCGTCGCCCGGCGGCCTCTCCCCGTTGCCGGCGCTGCGCGCCCGCTGACCCCACCGGCGGCGCCGCGCGCTCCGCCGGCCCCGGCATCGGCGGAGCGCCGGTCACACACGTACAGTTCGCCCATACGCACCATGCGCGAAACAGCTACGGAAAGGTGCCCTCCCAGGCGCCCCGTATGGTGGACCGGCCAGTGAAATCGTTACGGTCGATGCCGCATATACGGCCCGGACCTGGCAGCAGGCGTAAAGAATCGGCTCGACGGCGACCGGTCCGTCGGAACGCGGATTCGTCCGTGAACAACGAGGGGGGGCGGCTCTTGCCCGGCCGCGACATCGACTATGACCGCCCGACGCTCATCGGATGCGGTCGCTGCGATGTACGTTGGACGGCGCTCACCGCGGCGCACTGCCCAACCTGCCATGAGACCTTCGTCGGGTGCGCCGGCTTCGACGCCCACCGGGACAGCGGGCACTGCCTGCCCCCCGGGGACGCGGGCCTCTGCGCGGACGGCGGCTACTGGCGCCGCCCGGACGAGCGGGCCCCGGGCCGCCTGCTCACCATCCCGCGGCAGATCGCGAACGCCCCGTTCGTCCGACCTGCCTGACCGCGGCGCGCGCGTCACCGGCAGGATTGCGAAGATCTGAAGCCCCTCGTCTCGACCGAGCCCCCGGACGGGTGCAATGCCCACCGGTTCCGTGGGCACGGGTGACGCCATTGTCGCCGCCTTCCGGCGGGCGCGGAAATTCAGTCGTCCGGCGCGTTCAGGGCCGCGGTCCGACGGGCCGCGCCGGCGAGGGCGGCCCGCAGGGAATCCGGGGCGAGCACCCGGACATGGGGGCCGAATGCCCAGAGCTGGGACTCGGCGACCTGCGGCCCTTCGAACCAGACCTCCGCCTCACGCCAGCCGTCGGCGTCCGGCTCGCCGGCCGCCGCCAGCGCCCGCCGGGCGGCCAGCGGCTCGAGCACCTGCGGGAGGATCCGCATCCCGCGCGGTGACAGCGCCAGCCGCGCCGGCCAGCGCAGCAGCGAGCGGGCGAAATCCTCGTTCGACGCCGCCCACCAGCGCGCCAGGTGAAAGCCATCGGGCCGGGTGAAGCGGTCGGACGGCCCCCCGCCGGCGCTGGCCGCGCTGATCCGGGCGACCCGGTAGCTGCGGATGTCGTCGCCGTGGCGGGCGACGAGGTACCAGACACCCGCCTTGAGGACGAGACCGAGCGGGTCGACCCGACGCTGCACCACCCGGTCGGGCCGTCCGTACCGGAGGTCCAGCCGGTGCCCGGACCAGACAGCGCCCGCGACCACCGCCAGCCACGGCGCCTCGTCCGCACCGGTGAACCAGCCGGGGGCGTCGAGGTGGAACCGCTCCTGGACCCGCCCCGCCCGGGACCGCAGCTCCGGCGGGAGGGTGGCCAGCACCTTGCTCTGGGCGGCCGCGGCGACCGCGTCGAGGCCCAGC
This sequence comes from Parafrankia sp. FMc2, assembly GCF_041008525.1. NCBI lineage: Bacteria > Bacillati > Actinomycetota > Actinomycetes > Frankiales > Frankiaceae > Parafrankia > Parafrankia sp. FMc2. The sequence continues at coordinate 52,510 of NZ_JBFLUG010000005.1, forward strand.
CCGGCCAGGGCGTCACCGCCGGCGCCGGCGAGCAGCAGCGCGGACGCCTCGTCGCCGGTCAGGCCGTCCAGCCGGGTGCGCCATCCGTCGACGAGCCGGATCCCGCCGCGCGGCCCTGGCTCCGACCACACCGGCACCCCGGCCGCGGCCAGGGCGGCGACGTCACGCCGCACCGTGCGGACGGACACCTCGAACCGGGCGGCGAGGTCGGTGGCTGTCGCCCCGCCGTGGGCCTGCAGATGGAGCAGGAGTGCCATCAGGCGGCTGGAGCGCACCTGGCGAACGTAGCCGCTGACCCTGACGGAAGATGTCAGGGTCAGCCGCGAGGCTGGGCCCATGACGACGACCGGGAACACTGCGCCCCCGACATCTGCGACCCCGACATCCTGGAGCGCGTTCGAGGCGGCCGAGCCGGCCTTCGCCCGCGGTCTGGGCGAGCGGTTCGCCGCCTTCCGCCACCACATCCTCGCGACCGTGCGGGCTGACGGCTCACCGCGGGCAAGCGGCATCGAGGCGATCTTCTCCCTGGGCGAGCTCTGGCTCGGCGGCATGCCCGGCGCGCGGAAGTCGGCCGACCTGATCCGTGACCCGCGGTTCGCGCTGCACGCGAATCCCGGTCCGGGCACCGACATGCACGGCGGCGACGCACGGGTCGCCGGCCGCGCCCTGCTGGTCGACGATCCGGACGTCCGGCGCCGGTTCGTCGAGGACGTGGATCCTCCGACACCGTTCGACCTTTTCCGCGTCGAGCTCACCGAGGCCGTCCGGGTGCGGGTCGAGGGCGAGGAGATGGTGCTGGAGCTCTGGCGGCCCGACGGCCGTGGCCTGCGGGTCCTGCGGCGCGGCAACGACGACGCGCCCGCCCGGGAGGAGCCGGCCGTGCCGGGGGCGCCGGGGGCGCCGGGGGCACCCTGACAGGCCGCCCAGAGGGGACGTCCACGGCCCCGGTGGCATTTCTTGACCCTGCGACGGGCCGCTCATACGTTTCTGCTGAGCGAGCGCTAGAAAAGTTCGGTGTTGGCGTCCGGTGAGGGAGTGCCATGGAGAACGCAGTCATCGTCGACGTCGTGCGTACCGCGTCCGGTCGAGGCAAGCCGGGCGGTGCGCTGTCCGAGACGCACCCCGTGGAGCTCCTCGCGGCGACGCTGAAGGCTCTCGTCAGCCGCAACGACTTCGACCCGGCGATCATCGACGACGTGATCGCCGGATGTGTCAGCCAGGCGGGTGAGCAGACCGCGAACATCGCCCGCAACGCCGTGCTCTCCGCCGGCTACCCGGAGTCCGTGCCGGGGACGACCGTCGACCGGCAGTGCGGATCGAGCCAGCAGGCGATGCACTTCGCCGCCCAGGGCGTGATCGCCGGCGCCTACGACGTGGCGATCGCCTGCGGCGTCGAGTCGATGAGCCGGGTACCGATGCGGTTCGCCGCGGTCGGGCGGGACGCTACCGGGCCGGGTGTCCGCGCCCGCTACCCCGAGGGCCTGGCCAACCAGGGTGTCGGTGCCGAGCTGATCGCGGCGAAGTGGAAGCTGAGCCGCGAGGAGCTCGACGAGTTCTCCGCCCGGTCGCACCAGCGCGCGGCGGCGACCGCGGCGGCGGGTGGCTTCGACAACGAGATCATCCCGATCGAGGTCCTGGCGCCGGACGGCAGCACGATCGTCCACACCACCGACGAGACCGTCCGCCCGTCGACCACGCCGGAGGGCCTGGCCGGGCTGAAGCCGTCCTTCCACACCGAGGAGTTCGCGCAGCGGTTCCCGCAGATCGGCTGGCACATCACCCCGGGCAACTCCTCGCCGCTGACCGACGGGGCGTCCGCCGCGCTGATCATGAGCGAGTCGAAGGCCTCGCAGCTGGGGCTGCGTCCGCGGGCCCGTTTCCACGCCTTCTCCCTGGCCGGCGACGACCCGCTGTACATGCTGACCGCCCCGGCGCCGGCCACGCGCAAGATCCTCGCGCGTACCGGCCTGACGATCGACGACATCGACGCCTACGAGGTCAACGAGGCGTTCGCGTCCGTGCCGCTGTTCTGGGCGAAGGAGCTGGACGCCGACCCGGCGAAGCTCAACCCGCGCGGTGGCGCGATCGCGCTCGGCCACCCGCTCGGGGGTTCCGGGGTGAAGCTGATGGCCACGCTCCTCAACCACCTCGAGGCCACCGGCGGGCGCTTCGGTCTGCAGACGATGTGCGAGGGCGGCGGCATGGCCAACGCCACCATCATCGAACGGCTCTGACCCATCGAGCGGCTCTGACCCATCGAGCGGCACTGAACCAGAGCACGTCGCCGAACCGTCGAACAGCGCTGAACCATCAAGCAGTGCTGGACAGGGAGGACAGTGTGACCGGTCCGCTCAGCGGGCTGCGTGTCGTCGAGCTCGCGGGCATCGGCCCCGGCCCGCACGGAGCGATGATCCTCGCCGACCTCGGCGCGGACGTCGTGCGGATCCAGCGACCGAAGCTCGGCGACGGGCCGGACGACTGGCTGCTGCGCGGCCGGCGCCTGCTGGAGGTCGACCTGCGCGACCCGGACGGACTCGCCCGGGCCCTGGACCTGATCGCGCGGGCCGACGTCCTCATCGAGGGATACCGGCCCGGGGTCGCCGAGCGGCTCGGCCTCGGCCCCGACGAGTGCCTGGCCCGCAACCCCCGTCTGGTCTACGCCCGGATGACCGGATGGGGCCAGACGGGCCCGCTGGCCCGCCGCGCCGGGCACGACATCAACTACATCTCGCTGACCGGCGCGCTGCACGCCATGGGCAGCGCGGACGAGCGACCGCCCCCGCCGCTGAACCTCGTCGGCGACTACGGCGGCGGCTCGATGTTCCTGCTGGTGGGGATCCTCTCCGCGCTGCTGGAGCGGGAGCGGTCCGGCCAGGGCCAGGTCATCGACGCGGCGATCGTGGACGGCACCAGTGTCCTGCTGCAGATGATGTTCGCCTGGCGCGGCATGGGTGACTGGCACGGCTACGGCCCCTGGACCGACGAACGCGGCACCAACCTGCTCGACGGCAGCCGGCCGTTCTACGACACCTACACCTGCTCCGACGGCCGCCATGTGGCCGTGGGTCCGCTGGAGCCGCAGTTCTACGCCCAGCTCCTGAAAGGCCTGGGCCTGGCCGAGGCGGACCTGCCCGACCAGTTCGACCCGGCCGGCTGGCCGGTGCTGCGGGAGGCCTTCACCGCCGCGTTCGCCGCACGCACCCGCGACGAGTGGGCGGCGTTGTTCGACGGAACCGACGCCTGCGTCACCCCGGTTCTCACCCTCTCCGAGGCCGGCGAGCACCCGCACCTGGCCGCCCGGGGCGCGATCGTCGACGCCGACGGGGTGCCGCAGGCCGCTCCGGCACCGCGGTTCTCCCGCAGCGACACGCCGCTGCCCGGCCCCGCGGCCTTCAGCGACGCCGACGCCGTCCTGACCGAATGGTCCGCCGCACCGTGAACCCACGCCCAGGACCACACACCCCGACTCCCCTGCCTGCGCCGCCGGGCGGGGCTGGTCGGCCCTGGGCCGCCCGGTCGTACCGGTACGCCTGACGGCGGAAGATCACAGTATGGGGGCGGGCCTGAGCGCGAATCCGGAGCTCACCGCGAAACCGGAGCTCACGGGGCCGGGGCCTGGGCGGGCTGCCGGGCAGACCCGGGCGGGCCTCGGTGCGGCCGAGGCCGCGGGTGCCGAGCTCGTGGGCCTGGTCCCGACGGACTGGCGCAGCTATGACCCGCTCGACCTGCACCCCATTCTCACCGGCGCGCTGGCCGCCTTTCACGAGCACGGCTACCACGGCACCACCGTCCGCGACATCGCCCGGCGGGCCGGGGTGACGGTGCCCGCGCTGTACTACCACTACGAGAACAAGCAGGGCATCCTCGTCGCGCTCCTTGAGATCACGATCGCCGAGGTGCACGGGCGCGCCTGTGCCGCCGTCGCCGAGGCCGACGACGGCCCGGTGCCCCGGCTGACCCGGCTGGTCGAGGCGGTCGTCCTGTTCATGTCGAACCGCTTCGACCTGGCCTACCTCGACACCGAGCTGCGCTACCTGGAGCCGCCGAACCGCCGTCGCTACGCGGCGCTGCGCAAGCGACTGGAGAGCCTGCTGCTGGACATCGTGGAGGACGGCGCCGCCAGCGGCCAGATGGCAGTCGCCAGCCCGCGGGACACCGCTCGGGCGTTGCTGGGCATGTGCCAGGCCGTCGCGGGCTGGTACAAGCCGTCCGGCGAGCTCACACCCGCGCAGATCGCCGCCCGCTACGTCGACATCGCACTGCGCACCGTCGGCGCGGCGGACGCAGCAGGTTCGGTGGGCCCGGCAGGTTCGGTGGGTCGCTGAGCGCGGCAGAGGTCCTGCTGCTGGTCGGCGCCGGCGTTCTCGCCGGAATCACCAGCACGGTGGCGGGTCTCGCCTCCCTCGTCTCCTATCCCGCGCTGCTCGCCGTCGGCCTGGAGCCGCGGACCGCGAACATGACGAACTCCGCCGCGCTGCTGTTCGTCGCCGTCGGCGCCGCGGTCGGCTCACGGCCCGAGCTCGTCGGTCAGGGCGGGCGGGTGGCCCGTTTCGGCGCGGCGACACTCGCCGGCGGGGCGGTCGGCGCGGTCCTGCTGCTGACGACGCCGGGCCGCACCTTCGAGCTGGTCGTGCCCTGGCTGATCGTCGCCGCGGCCGCGCTCCTGCTGCTGTCGCCGCGGATCGTGCCGGCGGCGGGCGGGGCGGCGTCCGCACCCAGCCCGCTGCTGCTGGTCGCGGTCTTCGCGGTCGCGATCTACACCGGATACTTCGGTGCCGGCGCGGGCGTCGCGCTGCTGGCCGTGATGGCGGTGATGATCCCGGAGCCGCTGGCACGGGTGAACGCGGTGAAGAACGTCGCATCGGGCTTCTCGAACGCCGTGGCCGCCGCCCTGTTCACCCTGATGGGCTCGGTCGCCTGGGACGCCGCGGCCCCCCTCGCCGCCGGCCTGCTGGTCGGCGGCGCCCTCGGGCCCCGGATCGTCCGCGTGCTGCCGGCCAGGCTGATGCGCTGGATCATCGCGGCGGCGGCGGTCGGCCTGGCGGCCTCACTCGCCCTCGACTCCTACCGCTGACCCTCCTGGACGTCCCACCGGAGCCCCCGTGGCAGGTGGCGGGGCCCCCACGGACCAGATCCACCCCAGGAGATTAAGGCGAGCACATGCGGGTATTCGCCGGTTCAGCGGATAAATACCCTTTCGAAAGGAGCTCCCGATGGCGACCCGGGTACGCACTCGGACCTACAGCAGCATCAGTCTCGGATTTCTTCTCTATCTGGCCATCGGACTCATCATCACGATCAGCCAGGACTACTGGGATGTCACTGACTGGGACGGCGCGACCCTGCGCCACTTCTTCACCGCGGTCGTGGCGACCCTGGGCTGGCCGCTCGCGATCTTCTATACCTTCGGTCTGGCTCCGCGGTAGGGCCGCCGCCCGCAGATCGACAACCGGTCCCGCCGGTGCGCCCGGGCGCACCGGCGGGACCAGGTCTGAGAGCACGCGCCGCAGGCCGGACCCGGGGCTCGGGATCCCGGTCCGAGGGGGTCACCCGGCGGCGAGGGCGGTGACCCGCATCATGGTCGGCGCGGGCTCCGCACACCCACGGTCGGGTCCCGCCTCCGGCGCACCCTCCTCCGACGCCCCGGCCTCCGACGCGCCGTCCGGCGCACCACCGGAGATGTCCGCGAGGGCTGACGATCCCCCTGACGCCGGGTTCTGCCCACCCGGCGCGGACCAGTCCGCCGGCAGGACGTCGGCGAAGCCCGCCACCGGCAGGGCCGTCCGGCCCCCGGGCGGGATGACCTGCAGGCCAGCCACATCGGCGGCCGGGCCGCCATCCTCGCACCCCGGGAAGAGCCCCGCGGCGCTCAGTGTCAGCCCCGCAACGGCCCGCCCGCCTGCCGCCAGCAGCACCGGGGAGCCGTCCGGCCCATCGGCTGCCGCCGGTGTCCCCAGCCGGCGGCCGTCCGTGTCGACCCGGAACACGGCGGGGTGCCCGGCTACCGCGCAGGACCGCCCGCTCATGTTGACCAGGACCAGCTCCGCGTGGGTCTGGCCCGCTCCGTGCTGCGCCCCGGTCAGCTCCGCCCGCAGGTCGCCGGACGCGCAGGACATCGCCGCGGTGGTCCGGTAGGCGGACGACGGGTGGGCGGGCAGAGACATGTCGGTGGGCAGGGCTGTCCCGGAACCCGCACCCGCACCCGCAGACTCCGCACCGAGCAGGGAAAGGGAAAAGGCTGCGACGGCGGCCAGCGCGGTTCCGGCCGCGGTACGCCCGGGCCTTCTGCGCGGCATTTCCGCCGGAGAAACCAGAAACAGGTCGAGGGTGCGCGGAGAAAGACGCATGTCGCCCTCCCGGATCCCCCGATCTGGGCTCCGCCCCGGAGTTCCGGGGTGCTGATCACTTTCCCCACCCGGGCCCGCGCCACACCCGACGGACGTCCCGTCTTCTGACCGTGACCGTCGGCCGCGCCGAACGCCTCGGCCCAGGCAGGCCGATTCGGGCGGATACGGACAGGCACCGAGTGGCTGGCCACGCGCCGTTCCGTGCCGATCCGCCCTGCCACGCTCAAGCCCTCTGGACCGATACACATCCCACAGGTCATCGTGAAACGGTCCGCTCCCGGCGAGCGTTGAACCTGCGCGACGGGGGTAGTCACAATGCTGGGCGACTGGGCGGGCCCGACGGCCGTCCCACCCGACGGAAGGGATCATGAACAGTTCCGACGACGCCGGATGTAGTTCCGGCCGACCCACGCGTAGGGAAGCGCCCGCGGGGGTCGATCGGTGACAGAGGCGCTCCTACTGCTCCTGGGTCTTCTGCTGGTCGCCGCCTGCGGCATCTTCGTGGCGGCGGAGTTCGCGTTCGTGACGGTCGACCGGCCCACGGTCGAGCGGGCTGCCGCCGGTGGAGACAAAGCCGCCGCCGGGGTCCTGAGCGGGCTGCGAACCCTCTCCACCCAACTCTCCGGAGCACAGCTCGGCATCACCGTCACCAACCTGGCTATCGGTTTCCTCGCCGAGCCGGCCATCGCGGACCTCATCGAGGGGCCGATCATCGACCTGGGCGCGTCCCGGAGTGTGGCCGGTGGTCTTTCGGTGGCACTGGCCCTCGTCCTCGCGACCGGCTTCACGATGCTCTACGGGGAGCTCGTCCCGAAGAATCTCGCGATCGCGAAGCCACTGGGCACGGCACGGGCCGTCCAACGCCCGCAGCGACTGTTCACCCGGGTCACCGGGCCGGCGATCCGCTCGCTGAACAGTACGGCGAACTCGCTGCTGCGGCGGGTCAACATCGAGCCGCAGGAGGAGCTCGCCTCGGCGCGGTCGCCCCAGGAGCTGTTCTCGCTGCTCGGGCGGTCAGCCGAGCACGGCACCCTGCCGCGGGAGACCGCGACGCTCATGCAACGTTCCCTGACCTTCGGTGACCGCGTCGCCGAGGATGTCATGACCCCGCGGATGCGCATGCAGTCGATCGACGCGAACGCCTCGGTCGCCGAGGTGATCAGGGCGGTCCGGCGCACCGGCCACGCCCGGTTCCCGGTCATCGGGGACGGCAGCGACGACGTCGTCGGGCTCGTCCACGTCAAGCATGCGGTGAGCGTTCCCGAGGACGCACGTGACAGCACGCCGGTGCACAGCGTGATGGTGCCCGCGGCCACGGTGCCGTCCTCGATGGCGCTCGAGCCACTGCTGGAGACCCTCCGTTCGGGCGGCCTGCAGATGGCCATCGTCGTCGACGAGTTCGGCGGTACGGACGGGCTGGTCACCGCGGAGGACCTGATCGAGGAGATCGTCGGCGACGTCATCGACGAGCACGACCGGGTCAGCCCCCGTGCCCTGCGCCGCCGGGACGGCAGCTGGCTGTTGTCCGGCCTGCTGCGGCCCGAGGAGGCCAGCGAGGTCACCGGCCTGCCCATCCCCGGCGACGACGCCTACCAGACCCTGGGCGGGCTGATGTCGAGCATGCTGGGGCGCATCCCCGGCGTGGGCGACACGACCACGGTGGACGGCATCCGTTACGAGGTCGAGCGGATGGACGGCCGGCGGGTCGACCGCGTCCGGCTCGCGGACGGGGCCGGGGCCGCGCCGGGAGGCGGAGCACTCCCAGCCCAGGGCCCCGACGCCGAGAGCGCCGAGGGCGCCGAGGGCGCCGGTTCCACTCCCCCGGGCACACCGGCGGGCCGGGCCGACGCACCGGCGTCCGACGGCGGACGGCCCACGGCTGACGCACCGGCGGCGGGCACCGCGCCCGCGGCGGACCACGCGCCCACCCCACCCACCGCAGGCAGCGCAAGCAGTGCGGGCAGTGCGGGCAGCGCACCGGTGGCCGGCGGCGACGACGCGCGGGCGGGCGAAGGAGCACCGCGCCCGGCCGACGACGACGCGAGCGCGGTGCACGCCGGTATCCGCGGAGCGCGCCGATGAGCGACCTCCTGGCGCTGGCCATCACCGTCCTGCTGCTGGCGGGCAACGCCTTCTTCGTCGGGGCGGAGTTCGCCCTCATCTCCGCGCGCCGCGACACCATCGAACCGCGCGCGGAGGCCGGTTCCCGCGCGGCCAAGGTGACCCTGCACGCGATGGGGAACGTGTCACTGATGCTGGCGGGCGCGCAGCTCGGCATCACCATCTGCACGCTCGGCCTCGGCGCGCTCAGCGAGCCCGCCATCGCGCACCTGCTGGAGGGCCCCTTCGAGGCGGCCGGGCTGCCGTCCTCACTGCGCCACCCGATCGCGTTCGCCATCGCGCTCGGCCTGGTGACGTACCTGCACGTGGTGATCGGCGAGATGGTGCCGAAGAACCTCGCCCTGGCACTGCCGGACCGGGCGGTCCTGTTCCTCACCCCGCTGCTGGTCGCCGTCGTCCGGGTGGTGAAGCCGGTGATCTCGATCCTGAACCTGATCGCGAACCTCACCCTGCGGGCGGTGCGGGTCGAGCCGAAGGACGAGGTGACCAACGTCTACACGCGGGACGAGGTGGCCGGGCTGATCGAGGAGTCGCACCGGGAGGGCCTGCTCGCCGCGGACGAACGCGACCTGCTCAACGGCGCGCTGTCGTTCGACGAGCGCACCGCGCGCAGCGTCCTGCTGCGCCCGGACGGGCTGGTCACCGTGCCGCCCACCATCACCCCCCGGGAGGTGGAGCAGCTCGCCGCCGAGACGGGGTTCACCCGGTTCCCCGTCCGTGGGGAGGACGACGACCTCGTCGGCTACCTGCACCTCAAGGACGTCCTGGAGAACCGGGAGGACCGGCGGTCCGCACCGGTGGCCGCCAAGTGGATCCGGCCGCTGGTCCGGGTGGGAGCGGACGACAGCCTGCGCACCGCGCTGGCGACGATCCAGCGCTCGGGCTCGCACCTGGCGCGCCTGTCGGACCCGTCCGGACACATCCTCGGCCTGGTGGCTCTGGAGGACATCCTGGAGGAGCTGGTGGGTGAGATCCGCGACGAGTCGACCCGTCACCACGCCTGACGCCTGACGTCACGCCGACGCCCCGCCCGGTTCGCCGGGCGGGGCGGGCGGGGGCCCCCGGAGCCGGACGTCGGCTAGCGGACGGTCTCTCCGCACAGGGCCATCGGCATCTGGACCTGGAAGGCGTCCCCGGCCTGGGACACCCGCACCATGCTGACGCAGGCCTTCGGCGCGGACTTGTCCGCGAGGTTCACCCCGCTGGGCAGCAGCCCGTCCGCGGCGTAGTCGCGCACGGCGCGCAGGCCGGCGATGTAGCCGGCCCGGGTCGGGCAGGGGCCGGCCTCGTCCAGGCCGCGCAGGAACAGGTCGGCGGTCATCCAGCCGACCAGGCCGGTGGTCTGCTCGGGCTGTTCGATCTGGGGCGCGTAGCGGGCCATCGCCTCGAGGTAGCGGCGGTGCGCCGGGATTCCCGCCTCGAACGGCACGAAGTCGACCAGGAAGAAGCTGCCCGCGAGCTCGGGCCGGGGCTTCGCCAGCAGGACCGGGTCGTAGCCGATCGGCTGCATCGCGACCTTGATCGTCGCGCCGGCCTGGCGCGCCGCGGCAAGCACGTCGGTGAAGGCCCGGACCGGCACCACTCCAGTGATCATGTCGGCGCCGGCGGCCTGGACGCGGGCGGCCGCCGCGCCCAGGTCGAAGCCGGCCGGCGTCCAGTCGATCGTGTCGACGACCTCGACCGAGCCGGCGCGCAGGCTGCGGCCGAGACGCTCGGCGATCTGCCCGGAGGCCGGGATCGCCTCGGTCCGCAGGATCACCGCGCGGGTGGCGCCGTGGGAACTGCCGAACACGCCGAAGACCGAGGTACCCAGGTCGCCGCCGAGCACGTTCGAGTAGCCGAAGGTGTTCTCCCCGCCGGCGGTCAGGTCCTGGCCAATGGTCGGGACACCCCGCTCGGCCAGGTAACTGGCGGCATCGGCCGCGATGCCACTGGTGCCGACGATCGCGAACGAGTGCGAGTGGTCCACCAGCATGCGCGCGGCGATCAGGGCGCCGTCCGGGGTCGACTCGTCGTCGCGCCAGTCGTAGTGGACCTGCCGCCCGTGGATGCCGCCGGCCGCGTTCACCGCGCCCAGGCGGGCGTCGATGCCGGCCCGGAACGCCCGGGAGACCCCCGCCCCGGACCCGGTGTCCGGGTAAAGCGCGCCGAAGCGGACCTCCGACGGCGTCACACCCTCCTCGGCGGCGCAGCTCGGTGCGGGCCGGGTCGCCGAGCTGTCGGCCGCGGAATCCCCCACGCACCCACTGGCCAGGAGCGCGAGGGCCGCCCCCAGCGCCGCGACGACGCCGGCCGGCCGGCGTCGTCGCGGGCCGGATAAGCCGCGCCCGCTGGCGCCGCTGCCGCCGCGGTCCGGCGAGGCGGGGGGCGCTCCGGGGGTCATCGGCGTCTCCTGATGTCCGGGCGCCGCGGCGCGGCGCTCACAAGCCTCCTGCGGACCGGGCCCAGCCCTGCAGCTTAAGGACAAAAAGGACTATTTGTACTTTAACTCTGATCAGGGGGCAAACCGGTGCGGCAACCGTACAACATCACGCGTACGGCGCACACCGTCCGCCGCGCCGCGGCTCGCGGGCCCGCCGAGGTCATCAGCCCTGCCACCAGCCCTCCGGTCCCCGCCGCAGGAGGACCGGGTCACCGACGCGGCCCCGAGGCCACGATCACCGCCATCGACGGGGCCCACCAGTAGCTGCAGTCCGCCGGGGGCCGCAGGCCGTCCACCACCCGCACGGAGAACGTCTCGAAATGCCGCAGCAGCGAACGCTGGTGACGCCGGGAGACCGAGTCGATCTCGTTCGAGTAGTAGGTGAAGGACCCGTCGTCGGTCAGGTGGGCGGCGGCGTGCGGGAAGAAGTGCTCGGCGAAGGTGGCGTCGCGCACCACGTAGTCGTCGACCTCGCGTTCGTCCAACGGATAGGTGTCGAACAGGATCCCGTCGAACCTGCCGAGACCGGGCAGCACATCCTGCCAGCGGCCGACGGCGATCTCGGCCCCGGCCCGCCCCGCCGCCCACTCCCGCGCCGTCACCGCGACGTCCGGGTTCGCCTCGATGACCGTGTGACCGGACGGGCCGAGCTCCTGGACGAATCCCGCCGAGATCCCGAGGCCGAAGCCGACCTCGCACACGGTTCCGCCGGGCCGGGTCACGGCGCTGGCGAGGGCCCGCATCAGCGGCTCCTCCCAGGTCTGCATCACCTCCTGGCCGGAGACCAGCAGCGTGCCGCCGGTGACCGCCGGCACCGCCTCGTCCACGGCGACGTCGATCTTCGGACGGGTCCCCCCGGGGACCATCTGCCCGGCGACCTCGTCGAGCGCGCCGACATCGGCGGCGAACTCGTCCAGCGCCCGGCCCAGCAACCACTGCCGCGGCTCGTCGGCCACCGGCGACAGCAGGGACTCGGACGTCGGGGTGAGACTGACCTCGAACTTCGCCGCACGGCGGAGCACGTGACCTCCCAGATTCGACACGGGCACACCGGCCGGGGAATCCGGCGGAACCGGAGGCCGGCGGGATGCACGGTATATGGCGCGCGCGGGGAATCCGGCCCGTTCAGAAATGACGTTCACGGATCACTTCTCCGGCACGGCACTCGTCCGTCCGGGAGCACGTCGGGCCATCGAACGGAGAGCGAAGGATCATGCCGTAGGATCGGCCACGGTGTGATGTGCGCAGGCGTTCGCACCGATTACCAGTACCGGCCGCACGAGTGCTGGACCGAACGAGTGCTGGACCGCACGAGTACTGGACCGAACGAGTACCAGGCCGCACGGGTGCCGGATCGGTCATGCTCAACGGCCCCGGGCCCGGTCGTCGGCCCCGGTAATCTGAGGGCAACCGTGACGAACGCAGGAGTGGGGCCGCGTGACCGGGTATACGCCACCACCGGTGTCCGGCAACACCGCGCGACCGCTGCGTGCGGAGGACCCCGTCCAGCTCGGCGCCTACCGTGTCGTGGGCCGGCTCGGCCAGGGCGGGATGGGTGCGGTCTTCCTTGGCCAGGCGCCGGATGGCACCGCCGTCGCCATCAAGGTCATCCGGCCTGAGCTGGCGTCCCGACCGGAGTTCCGGGCCCGGTTCGCCCGGGAGGCCGAAAGCGCGCGCCGGGTGCGGCGGTTCACCACCGCGGCCGTCCTCGACGCCGACCCTGACGGCCCCCAGCCGTATCTGGTGACGGAGTTCGTCGAGGGCCCGACACTGTCACGGCATGTCTCGGCCCGCGGGCCGATGCGCCCCGCCGATCTCGAACAGCTCGCGGTCAGCGTCGCCACCGCGCTGTCGGCGATCCACGCGGCCGGCATCGTGCACCGGGATCTCACCCCGGCGAACGTCCTGCTTTCCCCGGTCGGCCCGAAGGTGATCGATTTCGGGCTCGCCCGGGAATACGACACCGTCAGCGACCTGTCCCGCAACGTGAAGCAGGCGATCGGCACCCCCGGGTACATGTCGCCGGAACAGATTCTCGATCAGCCGATCACCGCCGCGGTCGACATCTTCGCCTGGGGCTCGATCATGATTTTCGCGGCGACCGGGCAGCCGCCGTTCGGGCAGGGCCGGGTGGAGGCCGTCCTCTACCGCATCGTGAACGAGCAGCCCCGGCTGGACGGCGTGACCGGCGAGCTGCGGGAGCTCGTCGAGCTGGCGATGCGCAAGGAGTTCGCGACCCGTCCGACCGCCGAGGAGCTGCGCGCGGCGCTGATCGGCGGCGTGCCGATCCCCGACCGGTCAGCGGGCCCGGCAGCTGCCGACAGCACCGAGAGCGCGGGTGGCGCCGGCGCGGGACGCGGGCGCCGGTGGTCGCTGGGCGGCCGCAGATCCGCGGCGGCAGCGCCTTCCTCCACCGCGGCTGGTATGGCCGGAGCCGCCGGAGCCGCCGATGGTGGTTCGGCCGTGCCGCTCTCCCCCGCCCCGCAGGCGCACCCGGCGCCACCTTCACCGGTCTCCCGGGCGGGCACTCCGCCGCCCTCGGCGGCGTCCTTCCCGTCGCTCCCCTCCGTCCCGCCCTCGCAGGTCCCGCCGGTGTCCCGGCCGCCGGCACCGTCCCATCCGGGTGCATCGCCGTACTCGCCTGCGCCCCAGACCTCGTGGGCACCGCAGCATCCGTCGCCGGCACCCCAGCATTCGCCGGCACCGCAGCATCATTCGCCGGCCCCCCAGCACCTGCCAGCACCGCAGCACTCGCCGGCTCCCGGTGCCTCCGGCGGCAGCCGGGGCGGGCCGGAGCGGCCGGCCCCGGACGCCGGCACCGGCCGCCACCGGACGGGGCGGACGGTCGCCCTGGCCGGCTTCGCGGCGGCACTGGCCGCGGCCATCACCATCCCGCTGGTCACCCTCGGCGGTGACGACGCCCCGTCGAGCGCCGACCGGGCGGCCGTCGCGGCCCGGCTCGCCGCCGAGGCGGCGGGCAGCCGCGCCACCGATCCAGCCCTGGCCGCGCGGCTGAGTCTCGCGGCGTACCGCATCGCGCCGGCCGGCGCCGCCCGGGATGCCCTGATCGCCTCGTTCGGCGCGAGCACCGCGGTGCGGACACCAGCGGCTGGCAGCCCCGCTCGGGACGTCGCGTTCAGCCCGGCCGGCTCGGTTCTCGCCACGGCCGGGCCGGACGGTGTCCTGCGGCTCTACCAGCTGGCCGACGGCGCCGAGCCGACGCTGCTCAGGGAGCTGCCGACCGAGGACCCGGCCATGGCCCTCGCCTTCGACGAGGACGGTGACCGGCTGGCCGTCAGCGGCACCGCGGACCCGGTGCGGCTGTGGGACGTCCGCGACCCGGCGAACCCGCGGCGGCTGGCCGTGCTGGCCGGGCTGGGCACGCCGCTCCAGGTGGCGCTGTCCGCGGACGGGACGCTGCTCGCCGCGGCGACCGACGACGGCACGTTCGCCCTCTGGCGGCTCACCGACCCGGCCACGCCCGACCCGCCGCGGCTGCAGCGCACCATGTCCGTCCGGACGGACATGGCGCTGAGCCCCGCCGGCGATCTGCTGGCGGTGGCGGGCATCGGCGGTGAGGTCCAGCTCTGGAACATCACCGATCCGGAGCGCCCGGTCCGCGCCGGGGTGGCCAGTGGTGCGGGGGGCGCGGTCAACGCGATCGCCTTCAGCGCCGACGGGAAGCGCCTGGCCGGCGGTGGCGACGACCGGACCGTTCGGGTCTGGGATGTCGGCAACCCCCAGGAGAGCCGCGTCACCGCTGAGCTGACGGGGCACGACACGCCTGTCACCGCGGTCGCTTTCGGCGCGGCCGGCCAGATCGTGAGCGGTGACCAGGCCGGTGTCGTCACCTACTGGAGCGGCTCCGGGCCGTCCGCGATGGCACGGGTCGACGATGTCGGCAGTTCGGTCCTGGCCCTGGCGGTCGACCAGGCCGGTGACCGGCTGGCGACGACCACCGAGGACGGCCAGACCACGGTGTGGTCGGTCAACCCCGACCGGCTCACCGCCACCGCCTGCGCGGACCCGGCGGCGCGGATCAGCCAGGACGAGTGGGACGAGCGCATCCCGGAGCTCCCGTACACCGATCCCTGCCGCGTCTGATTCCTGCCTCGTCTGATTCCTGCCGCGTCCGACCACCCCTTCCCCGCAGGCCGCCAGAACGACGTCCGGCCGCCACGCCGTGGAGCTGCGTGACGGCCGGACGAGGACTCGAAGGTCCCCCAGCGGGAAGGTGACGAGCGGCGGCGCTGGCCGCCGGGCGCTCTGCTGGTCAGGCGGTGACGGCGGGTACGCCCCGACTCAGCTCGTCGACGCGGGCGACGTTCTCGTTGATCGTGCTGTCGGCCCGCGGGACGTAGTGTGCGTCGAACGCGATGTCCTTGCCGTTCTCCATGTAGTAGCGCATGAAGGCGGCGGTGCCGGGCTGGCGCAGCGCGTCCTTGCGGGCGTAGACGAACACAGGCTTGCACAGTGGCAGGTAGTAGCCCGTCCCGGCGGTGACGGCGTTCGGCTCGACACAGCCGTCACCGTTGTTGATCTCCAGGCCGCGCAGGCGCGGCCCGAACGTCTCGTAGGTCGGGAAGTCGAGGAAGCCCATCGCCAGCCGGTCGCCCGCCACGTCGTTCGCCACGCCGCTGAGGTCGGTCTCCTGGTACTGGCGGGAGCGGTCGCTGGCGTCGTTCACGGTGGCGTTGAACACCTGGGCCTGCACAGTGTCGCGCGACGGCCCGACGAAGGTGATCGGCTCGTCCGGGAAGGAGGAGTCGATGTCGCTCCACCGGGTGATGCTCGAGCCGGCGTCCCAGATCTCACGGATCTGGTCGAGGGTCATGCACTGGGCCCAGGTGTTCTCCGGGTTCACCACGATCGGCAGAGTGTGGTGGGCGACCTCGAAGCCGACGATCTGGTCCGCGCACCCGGCGTCCTGCGAGAAGCTGGGATCGAACTCGAAGGACGCACCGGCGACGTCGACCTCACCCGCGCACAGCTTCGCGAAGCCGTCCTCGGTGGTCGAGGCGTTGACGCTGACCGTCACGCCCGGCTCTACCTGGCGGAAGCCGGCGTAGGCGGTCTCGCTGATCGGCGCGACCTCGGCGGAACCGGCGACCAGCACCGTGTTCGGCCCCCGGGTGACCGGGGTGGGCGCCGCGCTCGCCGGCGGCGGCTGCGTGACCTGCGGTGCGGTGACGGACAGCACGCTGCTCGGCGACTCGTCGTCGTCGCCACCGGCCAGGACCAGACCGAAGGTCGTGGCCGCGGCGACGAACACGACAGCGGCCGCCGCGGCGGCGATCGTCGTCCGTGACCAGCCGGCGAACGGGCCGCCGCGGGCGGCCGACGACCGCCGCGCGGCCCTGTCCCCGGGGCCCCCGGCACCGGCCGCGCCCGTGTTCCCGGGCCCCGCGCCGGTCCAGGACGCCCCGGGGGGAACCGGCCCCGACCCGGCACCGGCGCCGGTCGGGTGGCCACCCGACGGGGCGACGACCTCCATGCCGCCGAGCACCGTGGCCATGCTCGTGTCGTAGGCGCCGGCGGACGTCGCCGCCGTGTCGCCGGACCCCCACGGATCTCCGGGGCTGCCCCCGGGAGTGCCCGCGCCGGCGGCCTGGCCGGAGCGGTCGCCCCCGCCGATCATCGTCGCGTCGGGGTCGGATCCCTGATGGCCGGGCACCGGCCCGGTCGACGGGTAGGACCCGGCCGGCGGCACGGACGTCACCGGCGGAAGCGAGAGCGCGGGCGGCACGGATCCGGCGGGGGGCACGGAACCCATCGGCGGGACGGAGGTCAGCGGTGGCACGGAACCCGCGGGCGGGTAGGCGCCCGGCTGCGACACCAGGCCCCACGGTGGCACGGAGGAGGGCGCCGGCGCGTTGGCGGGCGGCCGGATGATCGAGGTGATGTCCTCGCCCGACGCGCGTTCGGCGAGCCCGGCGGCGATCAGCGCGGCGCCGGTGGCGATGTCGTCGTCCGAGCCGTACTGCCAGCGGCCGACGGTCGGGAACGCCGCCCGCATCTGGGCTCCGACCAGCGGCATCCTCGCGGTGCCACCGTAGAGGATGACGGTCGACAGGTCGGCGGCATCGGCCTGGCCGCTGCGCAGCGCCTGCCGGAACGCCCGCACCGTGTCCTCCACGACCGGGGCGACGAGCATCTCCAGGTCGGCCCGCCGCAGGGTGGCCGAGGTCCCCGTGACACCGGGAACGGCGAACGCGACCTCGACCTCGTCCTCCTCGGCGAGGTACTCCTTGGCCTGCGCGCACTCGGCCCGCAACCGGCCGAGCGCCACCGCCACAGCGGTGTCGGCGAGGTCGAGCCGGTCGCGGCTGCTGCCCGCCTGGGCCAGTACCCGGTCCACCAGCAGGTCGTCGATGGCGGTGCCGCCGGCGCGGCTCAGGCCGGCCGGGGACCCGAGCTTGTCGAACCCGAAGGGGCTGAAGGACAGCACCGCCGTGTCGAGATGGCCGGCGCCGAAGTCGTAGAAGCCGACCAGGTCGACGGTCCGGGCCGACCGG
Organism: Parafrankia sp. FMc2; assembly: GCF_041008525.1. NCBI lineage: Bacteria > Bacillati > Actinomycetota > Actinomycetes > Frankiales > Frankiaceae > Parafrankia > Parafrankia sp. FMc2. The sequence goes on from NZ_JBFLUG010000005.1 coordinate 69,915, forward strand.
CGGCTCAGCAGCAGCGTGCCGATCGCGTCCGCCGAGGCGCAGGTCGTGACAGGCGCGGAGACGTCCGACAGCTGGCTGACCGCCTCGGCGAACGCCTCGCGGCGGTGCTCGGGCCAGAAGGTCGGGTGCGCGATGACGATGTGGTCAGGCTCCTCGCCGCGGGCCGCGACGACCTGGCTGACCAGATGCCCGACGAGCCGGGCCAGCAGGCCCTCCGGGCTGTAGGCCGCGCCGCCGACCAGGATGTGGCCGGGCTCCCCGACCCGGTGCAGGAAGCCGCTCGCCGCCCGGTCAGGGTCGGCGGTGGCCCGCCGTGCGGCGGACCGGCCGACCAGCACGCCCCCTGCCGGGGGCACGTAGAGCACGGACGGCACATCCCGCCCACCGCCGACGGTGAGCACAGCGGGCCAGCCGCCGTCGGCAACCGCGAGAACCGTCGTCGCCGACCCGACATCGATACCTAGTTGGTAACCCACTGGATCCTCCGGCTTTCCTTCGTCCGCCGTCCGCCATGGCTGATGCGGACGGACGCCGCGTGGTCCCCCCGGTTCCCCTCGGTGCATCCGACGCCATCGGCATCCGATCGGGTCGTTCACACAACGACGAAAGATCCGGCGGCCACATCGTAGGCCTTCCGACCAGGTGCGCCATATCCGGTAGCGGACATCCGTATCAGAAGGCGGACACCATCAGGAGCCCCGCGCCCGACCGGCCACGCGGGCCCGGTGTATGTCGTCGGGCCGGAAACGGCACCGGAGAAATGCCGCAGGCCGGTAGCGAGCCGATGAAGCAGAGACGCGGCGCGGGGTATCGGGTGCGGAGTATCTCGGATGCCCGGCCGCGCTAATCAGTCCCGTACGCGGCGATCAGGGTGCACAAACGAAAAGACCTCCGTGTCGACCCGGATCTTTTCCGTGTTCTGGCGCCGGCCGGTGTCCGGGTCGACATCCACGAATGCGCGACGCTTCGACACACCTCGATACCCGCACCTGGCCTCCCACTCCCGCCCGCGGCCACCCGGGCACGGACGGTGCCTACGCGTCGAACGCCTCGAGGATGGCGTCGGCGGCGAGGCTGGGGGTCAGCGCACCGTCGCGGACCCGGCGCTCGATGTCGGCGGTCACCGCCTGGACGCCGGGGTGGTCACGCAGGCGGGTCAGCAGCCGGTCCTGGACCATCGCCCACGTCCAGTCGACCTGCTGGCGGCGGCGGCGCGCGGCGAGCTCCCCGGACGCGTCCAGGGTGTCCTGGTGCTTGATGACCTGCGCCCACACCGTGTCCAGGCCGGTCCGCTCAGCGGCGCTGCAGGTCAGAACCGGTGTCTGCCAGTCGCGGGCGCCGCCCTGCAGGAGCCGGATCGCACCGGCGAGCTCGCGGGCGGCCCGGCGGGCGTCCAGCTCGTGCGGCCCGTCGGCCTTGTTGACGGCGATGACGTCCGCCAGCTCCAGGACGCCCTTCTTGATGCCCTGGAGCTGGTCGCCGGTCCGGGCCAGGGTCAGGAACAGGAACGTGTCGACCATGTCGGCGACCGTGGTCTCGGACTGGCCGACCCCGACCGTCTCGACAAGAACCACGTCGTAGCCGGCCGCCTCCATGATGACCATGGCCTCACGGGTGGCCTTCGCGACACCGCCCAGCGTTCCCGCGGTCGGCGACGGGCGGATGAAGGCCGCCGGATCGGCGGACAGATCCGCCATCCGCGTCTTGTCACCGAGGATGCTGCCGCCGGTGCGGGTGGAGGACGGGTCGACCGCGAGCACCGCCACCTGGTGGCCCTTCGCGGTGAGCGTCGTCCCGAGCGCGTCGATGAACGTCGACTTGCCCACCCCGGGCACGCCGGTGATCCCCACCCGCCGCGCCTTGCCGGCGTGCGGGAGGAGGGTCACCAGCAGCTTCTGCGCGGCCTCGCGGTGGTCGGGCCGACTCGACTCGACCAGCGTGACGGCCCGCGCGATCCACATCCTGGACGACGCGAGGACGCCGTCGGCGTACTCGGCGACGTCGACGACCCGCCGTGCCACCGCGGTCAGGACGACTCGACGGGCCCGGCGGACCCAGCGGCCCCGGCCAGGCCGGCCGGCTCACCCGGCCCCGCCGGATCACCCGGCTCGGTGTGGCCGAGCTGCTCGGACAGGGTTTCCAGCAGCTCGATCGCCGCGTCCGCGATGACCGTTCCGGGTGGGAAGATCGCGGCGGCACCGGCGGCACGCAGCGCGTCGAAGTCCTGCGGGGGGATGACCCCGCCGACGACGACGAGGATGTCGCCCCGGTCGAGAGCGGCCAGTTCCTCCTTGAGCGCGGGGACGAGGGTGAGGTGCCCGGCGGCCAGCGAGGACACCCCGATGATCTGCACGTCCGCCTCGACGGCCTGGCGGGCCACCTCGGCGGGCGTCTGGAACAGCGGGCCGACGTCCACGTCGAAGCCGATGTCGGCGAAGGCCGTGGCGATCACCTTCTGGCCGCGGTCGTGCCCGTCCTGCCCCATCTTGGCGACGAGGATGCGGGGGCGCCGGCCCTCGGCACGCTCGAAGGCGGCGGCGGCATCCCGGGCCGCGGCGATGTTCCCGGCCGGCCCGGCTTCGTCCCGGTACACACCGGAGATCGTACGGATCTGGCCGGAGTGGCGCCCGTAGACCTTCTCGAGGGCGTCGGAGATCTCCCCGACGGTGGCCTTGGCGCGGGCGGCGTCGACGGCCAGCGCGAGCAGGTTGTGGGACAGGTCGGCCGGCCGGCCGCCGCCCCGGGCCGCGTCGGCGGCGGCGGTGAGCGCGTGCAGCGCGGCCTCGACGGCGGCGGTGTCACGCTCCTCCCGCAGCCGGCGCAGCTTCTCGACCTGGCCGGTCCGCACGGCGGAGTTGTCGACCTTGAGGACGTCGATGGCCTCGTCGGCGTCCACCCGGTACTTGTTGACGCCGACCAGCGGCTGGCGGCCGGCGTCGATGCGGGCCTGGGTGCGGGCCGCGGCCTCCTCGATGCGCATCTTGGGGATGCCGGCGTCGATCGCCTGCGCCATGCCGCCGGTGGACTCGACCTCGCTGATGTGCGCCCAGGCCTTGCGGGCCAGGTCGTAGGTCAGCCGCTCGACGTAGTGGCTGCCGCCCCACGGGTCGACCACCCGGGTGGTGCCGGACTCCTGCTGCAGCAGCAGCTGGGTGTTGCGGGCGATCCGGGCGGAGAAGTCGGTGGGCAGCGCCAGCGCCTCGTCGAGGGCGTTGGTGTGCAGGGACTGGGTGTGCCCCTGGGTGGCCGCCATCGCCTCGACGCAGGTGCGCACCACGTTGTTGAAGACGTCCTGGGCGGTCAGCGACCAGCCGGACGTCTGCGAGTGGGTGCGCAGGGATGTCGAGCGCGGGTTCTTCGGCTCGAACTGGTTGACGAGGCGCGCCCACAGCAGCCGGGCGGCGCGCATCTTGGCGACTTCCATGAAGAAGTTCATGCCGATTGCCCAGAAGAAGGACAGCCGCGGCGCGAAGGCGTCGATCGCGAGCCCGGCGCCCAGGCCGGCGCGGATGTACTCGACGCCGTCGGCGAGGGTGTAGGCGAGCTCCAGGTCGGCGGTCGCCCCCGCCTCCTGCATGTGGTAGCCGGAGATGGAGATCGAGTTGAACTTCGGCATCCGCTGCGAGGTGTACGCGAAGATGTCCGAGATGATCTGCATCGACGGCTGCGGCGGGTAGATGTAGGTGTTGCGGACCATGAACTCCTTGAGGATGTCGTTCTGGATGGTCCCGGCGAGCTGTTCCGGTGCCACCCCCTGCTCCTCGGCCGCCACGATGTAGAGCGCCAGCACCGGCAGCACGGCGCCGTTCATGGTCATCGAGACGCTCATCCGGTCCAGCGGGATGCCCTCGAAGAGCTGGCGCATGTCGTAGATCGAGTCGATGGCGACACCGGCCATGCCCACGTCGCCGGTGACACGCGGGTGGTCGCTGTCGTAGCCGCGGTGTGTCGGCAGGTCGAAGGCCACCGAGAGGCCCTTCTGGCCGGCGGCCAGGTTGCGCCGGTAGAAGGCGTTCGACTCGGACGCGGTGGAGAAGCCGGCGTACTGGCGGATCGTCCACGGCTGGGTCACGTACATCGCCGGGTACGGGCCGCGCAGGTAGGGCGCGGCACCCGGGTAGGTGCCCAGGAAGTCGAGGCCGGCGGTGTCGGCCGCGGTGTAGAGCGGCTTCACCGCGATGCCCTCGGGCGTGTCCCAGGTCAGGGCGTCGACGTCCTTGCCGGTGGCCTCCTCCAGCGCGGCCCGCCAGCGGGCCTCGTCGGCGTCGGCCCCCGCGGGCGCGCCCAGGGCGATCTCGGAGAAGTCGGGGATCCCGGAGAAGTCGGAGATCGAGGACATCAGGCCACTCCCGCCTCTGCCAGTGTCGTGCGCAGCACCTCGACGGCGTTGCAGCCGGCGAAGACGTACCCGGTCACCCCGGCGGCGGCATCGGTCTCCGCCCGGGCGCCGGCCTTGCCGGCCAGCCAGACCCGCGCGGCCCCCGCCGCGCGCAGCGCCTCGGCGACCGGGGCCGCCCATTCGCTGTACACCTTGTCCGCCGAGCACAGGCAGGCGACCTTCGCGCCGGACGCCGTGAACGCGGCGGCGATGGCCGCCGGGTCCGTGCCCGGGCCCCCGGCCGGGGTCTCCAGGCCGCCCGCCTGGAACAGGTTCGCGGCGAACGTCGACCGGCCGGTGAACGCCGACACGCTGCCGATCGTCGCCAGGAAGACCACGGGCCGGGCACCGGTCGCCGCGAGGTGGGCGTCGGAGCGGGCCCGCAGCTCCTCGTAGTCCTGGTCGTAGGTGATCGTCGGCAGGCCACCGGCCGCCGCCGCCGCGGGCGGGGCGGGGCGGCGTTCGGGCAGCGACTCGGCCAGGTTCGGGAACTCGCTCACCCCGGTCAGCGGATCCCGGCGGTGCGCCAGCGCGTCCGCGCGGGCCGCCCAGGTGGCCGCGAGGCGGCCCCGCAGCGACCCGTCGGCCAGCGCGGCCGCGATGCCGCCGGCCCGCTCGATCTCGGTGAAGACGGCCCAGGCCGCCGCCGCGAGCTGGTCGGTGAGCGTCTCGACGTACCAGGACCCGCCGGCCGGGTCGACCACCCGGATCAGACTCGACTCCTCCTGGAGCAGGGTCTGGGTGTTGCGCGCGATGCGGCGGGAGAAGTCGTCGGCGAGCCCGAGGCGGGCGTCGAACGGCAGGACCGTCACCGCGTCAGCGCCACCGACCCCGGCACCGAAGCAGGCGACCGTCGTGCGCAGCATGTTCACCCACGGGTCGCGGCGCGTCATCATCGCCGACGAGGTGACCGCGTGCTGGCGCTGCGCCCGCTGCTCGGGAGCCGCCCCGCAGACCTCCGCCACCCGCGCCCACAGCCGCCGCGCCGCCCGCAGCTTCGCGATCGTGAGGAACTGGTCGGCGTTCGCCGCGTAACGGAACTCCAGCTGGCCCAGCGCCTCGGCCAGACCCAGCCCGGCGCCGGTCAGCTCACGCAGGTAGGCGACCCCGGCGGCGATCGAGGCGCCGAGCTCCTCGGCGTCGCTGCCACCGGCATCGTGGTATGCGCGGGCGTCGACGACCACCGTGCGCAGCCGCGGGTACTCGGCCGCCACCCGCGGCGCCAGCGCCCGCACCGCCGTGAAGTCGGGCGTGGCCCCCGTCCGCGCCGTCAGCCCCAGCGGGTCGGCGCCGAGCACTCCGCTCAGCTGGGACGCCGGGACATCACGCTCGCCGGCCAGTGCCAGGAACGCCTCCGCGGCCGGCTCGGTGAGCGGGCCGGCGTCCAGGATGACCGGGGCAAGATCGAGGTAGACCTCGCGCAGCACCTCGGCGAGCCCGTCCACCGGCAGGCCCGCCGGGCCGAGCCGCAGCCACAGGGACGTCACGCCGTTCTCCAGGTCGGCGAGAACCGCCTGGGCCGTGGCCTTCGGATCAGGATGCGCGTGCAGGGCACGGACGTCCCAGCCGTCGGTGTTCGCGCCCTGCGGTCGCCCGCCGCGCACGAACGGGGCCAGGCCGGGCAGGCCGGACGGATCCAGCCTCGCACCGTCGGCCGCGTCGTAGAGCGGGCGGATGCTGATCCCCTCGTAGGTCGAGGTCGCGATCAGGTCCTCGGCCTCGCCCGGGCCGGTGCCCTCACCCGCGATCCCGGATTTACGCAGTACGCCGAGGACGAGGCGGCGCCACTCGTCCCTGGTCGCGCCCGGGAAATCGGCGGCGAACTCCAGCTCCACCGGTGGAACGGTCATGGGACGGAATCGTAGGGGCCCAGAGCCCCACGGGCCCGGAATGTTTCGCCCGTCACAGCTGGTCGGACCGGTCACGGCGGCCCCGGCCCCATGCTGCGCCCCCGCCGACGGCGTGTCCGGTCGTCGGTGGCGCCCGTCCTGGTGGGCCGCCTGCGACCCGTCTGCGACCCCTCTTCGGCCCGCCGACGGCCGGCGCGGTTCCCCGGGTCAGCCGCGGATCAGCAGCACCACGGCGACGACAACACCCAGCACGACCACACCGGTGCGCAGCACCGGCGCGGGCAGCAGCCTCGCCACCCGTGCCCCGAGCACCCCGCCGCAGGCCGACGTCACCAACAGAATCCCGGCGAACGCCCAGGCCACCTGCGCCGTCACCAGGAAGACCACGACCCCGACCGCGTTCACGCCGAACGAGAGCAGGGTCTTGAGGGCGTTCGTCCGCTGCAGCTCGTCAACGAGCAGGATGCCCAGGACGCCGAGCAGCAGCACCCCGAGGCCGGCGCCGAAATAGGACCCGTACGCCCCGGCGACGAACACACCGATCCTCGTCGGCCAGGTGATGCCGGCACCCGCGGCCGCGGGTGCCGCCGCCGCCGGTGCCGCCGCCGCCGCTGGTGGTGGTGGCGGTGGCGTACCGCTCAGCGCAGCGGCGGGAGGGTGGGCGGCGGTCGACGCCACCGCCGCGGCCCGGCGGCGGGCGACCAGCGCGGCCAGCCGGGACTGCACGGCCAGCAGCAGGCAGGCGGCCAGGACGAGGAACGGTACGGCGGTCTTGAAACCGTCGGACGGCGTCAGCAGCAGGATGACGGCACCGACCAGGCCGCCCAGCAGCGCGGCCGGGCCCAGCGCCTTCAACCGGTAGGCCTGCCCGCGCAGCTCGTTGCGGTAGCCGAGCGCCCCACCGGCGTAGCCGGTGACGAGGCCGACCGAGGAGGTGATGTTGGCGGTCAGCGCCGGCACTCCGGTGGCCAGCAGCGCGGGGAAGGCGATCAGGGTGCCTCCGCCGGCGATGGCGTTCACGGCACCGGCGAGCAGCCCGCCCCCCGCGACGAGGGCCGCGTCGGCTGGTCCCACGGGTACTCCGTCCGGTCGTGGCCGGCCGCTGTCGGCCCGCCACCCGCCGGACCCGCCGCGGCGCGGCCACGCCACGGTGGCCGCCGGCCTCACCCTGGTCCGATGACTCCGCCTCTGCCAGGGATTGCGGCCCAGCTCACGGTCTCACCAGCCCGGAAGACTCAGACGGTCACCGAGACCACCAGCCACCTGGCGCTGGGTCAGAGATCGAACTCCTCCGGGTTGATCCCCACCGCGAAACACGCCTCGCGGACGATCGCCTGCTCGGTCTTGTCGAAGTTGCCGTCGGCGCCACCGATCACGATCCCGATCTGGATCACCGCGCGCGCCTCGGTCGGCTTCTTCTTGACCTTGCCGATCTCCTGCAGGACGGACACCTTGCCGAAGTCGAAGTCGGCCTGCAGCTTCCCGAGGTAGTCGTTGAACCGGCGCTGGAGATCGTCCGCGGCGAAGTTGGACAGGACGTCGTTGCTGACGATCAACGAGGCGACCCGCTGGCGCTCGGCCGGGTCGATGGTGCCGTCCGCGGCGGCGACGAGCGCGCACATCGCCATGCTCGCGTCCCGGAACGCGCCGCTCTTGAGGTCGTTCTTCTTCGCGTTGAGCTGGCCCTGCATGCTCTGCGCGGACTGCCGTAGCTGGTTCCAGATCGGCACCTGTGCTCCTTTGCCGGTGGCGTGTCCGGTATCGGCGGAGACCCTGTGGTCTCCGGTACGGGTCAGGTCAGGGCCGGGCCCCGCCCGAGCTAGGTCAAGCGTCCCACGAGGTCAACGGACGACAACCGGGCAATGCTCCCCCGCCGCGATCAGCCCGCACCGTTCAGGCGGTCGATCGCCAGCGAGGCGTTGCCGATGTTCACGAAGTCGACGGCGATGAACGTCGGGCGCCGGCCCTGCGCGGACTCGCAGGCCCGCGCGCGGCCGAGGATACTTTCGGCGCTGTTCGCGACCAGCGCCGCCTGCCGGCTCGGCGCCGCGTCTGTCACCCAGTGGTTGAGCAGGAGCAGCGGGGCGCCCGCGGGGCCGCGTTCCCGGGTGCAGCCGGTGAGCTTGTCCGTCGTGTCGATGGAGAACGGTGTGTCGGAGGCGTAGCGGTAGAAGCTGCGCAGGAAGGTCCCGGGCAGATCCTGGCTCTCGGTGAAGATGACGAGGCGCCGCCCGCTCTCGATCATCTCCCGCAGGCGGGGCCACCGGTCCCCCTCGGCGGGCGGCGTGACGACCAGGGGTGACAGGCCGGCCTGCGCCACCGCGCCGGCGATCTCCGGCGCGGGCACCTGATCCTGGATGAGGAGGGTGACCACCTCGGTCGGGTTGCGGGCCATCCACTCCCCGACCCGGGCGAGCTCGGCGGAGAACTTCAGGGCGCCGAGCTGGCACAGGTTGTGACACAGCCACAGCCCCGGCCGCGACGACCGGGCGTTGCGGGTCAGCGGCTCGATCGCGGACCGGGTCGACGGCGGCAGGGTCGCGAGGACCGCGTCGACCTGCTCCGGTGTCGTCCAGTGGTGGACGTCGATCAGCAGCCCCCGCACGCCGAGATCAAGCTGGTGCACCAGCGACGGGTCCTGGGTCGGGCCGAGGAAGCGGTCCTCGCTGGTCGCCATGGCGTTGTGGGCGGCGAGGTTGGTCACCTCGTCGTAGCGCCGGTCACACAGCGCGGTCTGGCTGTTGCACAGGTCGCGCGCGTTGGCCGCGGCGCCCGGGAACGCGAGCCAGGTCAGCGCCGTCATCACCGGCACGGTCACCGCGAGGCCGGCGACCAGCCGGCGCCGGCGGCCCGCCTGGCTCCACGCCCGCGACACCCGCAGCAGGAACGCGGCGCCGAGGACCACCCCGCCGACGACCAGCGTCCAGCCGACGATGCGCAGGTAGTCGGCCTCGATGTCGCCGTAGGCGTGCCGGGAGAAGTCCGCGAGGACGGCGCCGGCACCCGGGGGCAGCGGGCTGCCCGGCTTCTCCAGCGCCAGCAGCGGGTTCGGCAGCGCGATCCGCAGGGCGAACCCGAGCAGGGCCGCCGCGACGCCGGCGGTGAGCACGGCACCCGCCACCGCACGGATTCGCGAGCGCCCGCGCGCGCCCGCGACCATCACGATGCCCGCCCCGATCAGCCCGACCAGCGCGAGCAGGGCCACCGTCAGCCCGTCGAGCGCCGCCGCCACGTCGTGCAGCCGGGACACGGCGCTGATCGCGGGTTCCTCGCGCAGGTCGGACAGCCGCAGCCCCAGGTCAAGCACGGCGCCGTCGGCGAGGTGCGTCTGGAGCTGGCCGATCGCCTGCTCGTCGCCCTGGAACAGCAGCGGGCCGATCAGCGCCAGTGCGCCCGCGATGTTCCCGGACCGCAGGTCCGCACGCAGCGGGCCGGCCACCTCCTCGTGCTCGGCGGGCGGCAACCGGCCGAGGACCGCCTCGACCACCCGGTCGGTGTCCTGCGCCGACAGCTCCATCGTGGGCAGATCCGCAGGGGGGCGACCAGCCATGATCTCGTCGATGGCGGCCAGCACGGCGCGGGTGAACTCGGTCACGGACTCGACCTGGTAGCTGGTTCCCGACCCGAGCTCGCCGGCGATGTACCGGTTGGCGAGACCGGAGATGTTGCCGAAGATCGGGGTCAGGTCGACGCTGAACGCCAGGTCGTCCTCACGCGCGGCCAGGTAGTCGACGACCCGCCGGATCTGCTCGTTGGTCATCTCCTCCACCGTCGACGGTGGGAGGACCGTCCGCAGGTTCGCGGTGACGAGCGTCGAGTCGATCGGCAGGCCGGAGAGCAGCCCGTCCACCGCAGGGTCGGGCAGGACCTCGGTGTAGAGGCGGTCGTAGGCGTCGGCCCGGCTCAGCGCCTGGGAGTAGAAGTCGGCGCTCAGCACCGTGGTGCGGGCAGTAGTCAGCACGACCACCGGTAGCCACACCAGGGCGAGCAGCACGGCGAGGGCCCACTGCGCGGCCCGGAGCCGCCTCCCGCCCGTCGGCGCCTCGCCACCCTCGGCACGCGGGCGGCCCGGGCCCCCGCCTCGCCGCGGCCGGCTCTGCGCACTCCGCCCGCGGCCACCACCAGCACCAGCATCGGCACCGGGCCCGGCCTGCCGGCGTGGTTCGGGAACCGCGGCCACCCCGGAGCCAGGCTCGGCCGCGCGGCCGGGCGTCTCTGCCGAGAAGCCCCCGGCGGCGGGATCAGGCGGCGTGGAGCGGCGCAGGAGACGCCCACGGAGCCCAGAAGCCATCGGTCATCCCCGACCTGTCACCGTGTCCGTTCACTGACGGCTCCCAACTTATCCCGCATCTCCCGGTCCGAGATCACCTGACCGCTTTCGGGGCACGGGAAGGCCACCTCAGGGACGGCTGGCCCGTACCTCCGGGTGTGCCACGGCGGCGAGCACCTCCTCGATGCGGGCGAAGACCTCGTCCGGTGACCCGGAGCCGTCGACGCTGCGCAACAGACCCTGCTCCGCGTAGTGGCTGCGCAGCGGGGCCGTCTCCGCGGCGAAGACCTTCAGCCGCCGGCGCGCTGTCTGCTCGGCGTCGTCCCGCCGGCCCTCGGAGACGGCACGCCGGCTGATCCGCTCGAGCACCTCGTCCTCGCCGACCACGAGGTCGATCACGAGGTCGAGCGGGCCGCAGGAGGCGCCGAGCATCCGGTCCAGCGCCTCGGCCTGCGGCAGCGTCCGCGGGAAGCCGTCGAGCAGGAAGCCCACCTCGCAGTCGACGCCGGTGGTGAGGCGCTCCGCGACGATGTCGAGCACGATCTCGTCAGGGACCAGCTCGCCGGCCCGGACGTAGTGCTCGGCCCGGCGGCCCAGCGCCGTACCGGCGGAGATCTGCTGGTCGAAGAGCTGACCTGTCGAGATCGCCGGGACGCCGTGCCGCGCGCTGAGGCGGGCGGCCTGGGTTCCCTTGCCTGCGCCGGGCGGGCCAAGCAGCACGAGCCTCATGGCCAGCACGTTACCGGCAGTTGAGCATGGGGTAGCCGCGTGGGAGGAGACCGCCACCCCCGGACCGGATCCGAGGCGCTCCGACACATCTGCTCATCCGGGCGTGAGCACGGCGTATCGGCCGGTCTCCCCGGCCGGGACCCGGCCGGGGATCACCCCGCGGGGGCGGTGAGGACGCCCGGACAGGTGGAGCCAGATGGCAGGGCCGTCTGGACCCCGCCGACCGGCGGTAGCCCAGGGACGACCCTGACTCAGGGCCGGCGGGTGGGCAGAATCGGCGCGGGCAGGTCGGTCGACCCGGTCAGGTAGCGGTCGACGGCCGACGCAGCCGACCGTCCCTCGGCGATCGCCCAGACGATCAGAGACTGGCCCCGGCCCATGTCCCCGGCGACGAACACGCCGGGGACAGAGGTCGACCAGCCGAGGTCGCGGGCCACGTTGCCGCGCGCGTCCAGCTCGACGCCGAGCTGCTCCAGCAGCCCGGCCCGGTCCGGCCCGACGAAGCCCATCGCCAGCAGCACCAGGTCGCACGGCAGCTCGATGTCGGTGCCCTCGACCTCCTGGAAGCGGCCGTCGACCATCTCGACCTCGTGCATGAGCAGCGCCCGCACGTTGCCCTCGTCGTCGCCGAGGAACCGCTCGGTGGACACGGCGAAGACCCGCTCGCCCCCCTCCTCGTGCGCGCTGGAGACCCGGTAGATGATCGGGAACGACGGCCACGGGTTCGCCGGCGGCCGGCTGGCCGGCGGCCGGGGCATGATCTCGAGCTGGTGGACGGAGGCGGCGCCCTGGCGCAGCGAGGTTCCCAGGCAGTCCGCCCCGGTGTCACCGCCGCCGATGATCACAACTCGCTTGCCGGCGGCGGAGATGGTCGTCTCGGTCAGGTCTCCCTGCTGGACCCGGTTCGCGGGGACCAGGAACTCCATCGCGAGGTGGATGCCGCTGAACTCGCGCCCGGGCACGGGCAGATCACGGCCCACCGTCGACCCGCCGGCGAGGACCACCGCGTCGTAGGAGGAGCGCAGCTCGTCCGCGGTGATGTCGACACCGACGTTGCAGGACGTGACGAACGAGGTGCCCTCGGCCTCCATCTGGGCGAGCCGGGTGTCGAGGACCCGCTTCTCCATCTTGAACTCGGGGATGCCGTAGCGGAGCAGCCCGCCGACCCGGTCCGCGCGCTCGTAGACGACCACCTCGTGGCCGGCACGGGTGAGCTGCTGGGCGGCGGCCAGGCCGGCCGGCCCGGAGCCGACCACCGCGACCCGCCGGCCGGTCCGCGCGGACGGCGGGATCGGTACCACCGTCCCCTCCGCGAGGGCGCGGTCGATGATGGTGACCTCGATCTGCTTGATCGTCACCGGGTCGTCGCCGATCCCCAGCACGCAGGCAGCCTCGCAGGGGGCCGGGCACAGCCGCCCGGTGAACTCCGGGAAGTTGTTCGTCGCGTGCAGCCGCTCGATGGCGTCGGTCCAGTCCGACCGCCGGGCGAGGTCGTTCCACTCGGGGATGATGTTCCCGAGCGGGCAGCCCTGATGGCAGAACGGGATGCCGCAGTCCATGCACCGGCCCGCCTGGTCACGCAACGCCGGCTCCGGGAACGGTTCGTACACCTCGCGCCAGTCGGTGATGCGCACGTCCACCGGCCGGCGGGTGGGCAGTTCCCGGCGGTGCTTGAGAAAGCCAGTCGGGTCAGCCATGCCGCTCCTGTCGGTTCCATGTGGCCGCTGTGGCGTCTCCGCCCGGCAGGCCCGTACGTAACTGGTACCGGGTCGCCGGAGCCGCGCGTGCTCGGCCGTTCTGGTCAGTCCTGGTCGTGTCTCGTCTGGCTGGTCAGGCTGTCCATCCTGATTGGACACCCTGACCGTCGGATGGCGCGCGCGGCGACCGGGTCGGATCGGTCAGACCCGGGCCGAGGCCATGATCTCCTCGTCGACCGACAGGCCCTGCTCCTCGGCCCGCCGCTTCGCCGCGAGCACCCGCTTGAAGTCCCGCGGCATGACCTTGACGAAGTGGTCCTGCTCGGTCGCCCACTTCGCGATCAGGCGCGCCGCGACCGCGGACCCGGTCTCCCGGTAGTGCTTCTCCACGATGCCGCGCAGCGCGGCGAGATCGTCCTCGGCGAGCGGGTCGACGTCCACCATCTCGGTGTTGATCCGCTGCCGTACCGGCTTGTACAGGTAGGCCACGCCGCCGCTCATGCCCGCGGCGAAGTTGCGCCCGATCGACCCGAGGACGACCACGACCCCGCCGGTCATGTACTCGCACCCGTGGTCACCGACGCCCTCGACGACGGCGACCGCGCCGGAGTTGCGCACGCAGAAACGCTCCCCGACGATCCCGCGGAAGTAGGCCTCACCGGCGGTCGCGCCATAGAGCAGCACGTTGCCGGCGACGGTGTTCTCCTCCGCCCGCAGCGGCGACTCCTTCGGCGGGAAGACGATGATCCGCCCACCGGACAGCCCCTTGCCGGCGTAGTCGTTGACGTCGCCCTCCAGGGTGAGGGTCATCCCGCGCGGGACGAACGCGCCGAAGCTCTGCCCCGCCGACCCGGTGAACCGCAGCGAGATCGTGTCGTCGGGCAGACCGGCCGCGCCGTACCTCTTCGTGACCTCGTAGCCCAGCATCGTGCCGACCGTCCGGTTGACGTTGCGGATCGGCATCTCCAGCCAGACCGGCCGACCCTCCTCGATCGCGCCCTCGCAGAGCTGGATCAGCGAGTTGTCCAGGGCCTTGTCCAGCCCGTGGTCCTGGCTGGCGGTGCAGTGCAGCGCCCCGCCGAACGGCCGCTCCGGGATGTGCAGCAGCGGCGTGATGTCGAGCCCGGACGCCTTCCAGTGGTCGATGGCCGCGCGGGCGTCAAGCAGGTCGACCCGCCCGACCGCCTCGGCGATGCTGCGCAGCCCCAGGGCGGCCAGGTACTCGCGCACCTCCTCGGCGATGAAGGTGAAGAACGCCTCGACGAACTCGGGACGCCCGGTGAACCGCGCCCGCAGCTCCGGGTTCTGCGTCGCCACGCCGACCGGACAGGTGTCGAGGTGACAGACCCGCATCATCACGCAGCCGGCAACGACCAGCGGCGCGGTGGCGAAGCCGAACTCCTCGGCGCCCAGCAGGGCCCCGATGAGCACGTCGCGCCCGGTCTTCATCTGGCCGTCGACCTGCACGACGATGCGGTCCCGCAGGCCGTTGAGCAGCAGCGTCTGCTGGGTCTCGGCCAGCCCCAGCTCCCAGGGCGCGCCGGCGTGCTTGAGCGAGGTCAGCGGGGAGGCGCCGGTGCCGCCGTCATGCCCGGAGATCAGCACGACGTCCGCGTGGGCCTTCGAGACGCCCGCCGCGACGGTGCCGACCCCGACCTCGGCGACCAGCTTGACGTGCACCCGCGCCTTCGGGTTGGCGTTCTTCAGGTCATGGATGAGCTGCGCGAGGTCCTCGATCGAGTAGATGTCGTGGTGCGGCGGCGGGGAGATCAGGCCGACGCCCGGGGTGGAGTGACGGGTCTTCGCGATCCACGGGTAGACCTTGTGCCCGGGGAGCTGGCCGCCCTCCCCCGGCTTCGCGCCCTGCGCCATCTTGATCTGGATGTCGTCGGCGTTCGCCAGGTACTCGCTGGTCACCCCGAACCGACCGCTGGCGACCTGCTTGACCGCCGAGCGGCGCAGGTCACCGTTCTCGTCGGGGGTGAAGCGACGGGCGTCCTCGCCTCCCTCGCCGGTGTTCGACTTGCCGCCCAGGCGGTTCATCGCGATCGCCAGCGTCTCGTGCGCCTCGGCGCTGATCGAGCCGTACGACATCGCGCCGGTGGCGAACCGCTTCACGATCTCCGATACCGGCTCGACCTGGTCGATCGGGATCGGGCCGCGCCCGGTCTCGCGCAGCTCGAACAGCCCGCGCAGGGTCGCGTTCTGCCGCGCCAGGTCGTCGACCGTGCCGGTGTACTCGCGGAACAGGTCGTACTGGCGGCTGCGGGTGGCGTGCTGGAGCAGGAAGACCGTCTCCGGGTTGAACAGGTGCAGTTCGCCCTCACGCCGCCACTGGTACTCGCCGCCGACCTCCAGGTTGCGGTGCGCGAGCTCGGACGGGACCGCCGGGTACGCGCGCCGGTGCCGGGCCGCGACCTCCTCGGCGATGATGTCGATGCCGACACCGTCCAGCCGGGTCGGGGTGCCGGCGAAGTACTGGTCGACCAGCTCCTGGGACAGCCCGATCGCCTCGAAGACCTGGGCGCCGGTGTAGCTCGCCACGGTCGAGATGCCCATCTTGGACATCACCTTGAGCAGGCCCTTACCCAGAGCCTTGATCATGTTCTTCTCGGCCTGCTCACGCTCGATGCCGGTGAGCTCGCCGCGGGCCAGCAGGTCGTCGATCGACTCGAAGGCCAGGTACGGGTTCACCGCCGCGGCACCGTACCCGGTGAGCAGCGCGATGTGGTGCACCTCGCGGGCGTCGCCGCACTCGACGATGAGGCCGACCTTGGTCCGGGTCTTCTCCCGGATCAGGTGGTGGTGCACCGCCGCGGTCAGCAGCAGCGACGGGATCGGCGCCTTGTGCTCGTCGGAGTCACGGTCGGACAGGACCACGATGCGGGCACCGTCGGCGATCGCCTCGCTGACCCCGGCGCAGATCTCCGCCAGTCGCGCGGCCAGCGCGGCGCCGCCACCCGTGACGTCGTAGAGACCACGTACGGTCACCGAGGCGAAGCCGGGCATGTCGCCGTCGTCGTTGATGCCGACGATCCGCGCGAGCTGGGTGTTGCTGATCACCGGGAACGGCAGGTGGACCATGCGCGCCGACGCGGGTGACGGCGCGAGCAGGTTCCCCTCCGGGCCCAGGGTGCGCGCCAGGCTGGTGACCAGCTCCTCCCGGATCGCGTCGAGGGGCGGGTTCGTCACCTGGGCGAACAGCTGGGTGAAGTAGTCGAACAGCAGCCGCGGCCGGTTGGAGAGCACGGCGACCGGCGTGTCGGTGCCCATCGAGCCGATCGGCTCCAGGCCCATGCGCGCCATCGGGCCGACGATGATCCGCAGCTCCTCCTCGGTGTACCCGAAGACCTGCTGGCGGCGCATGACAGACGAGTGCCCGTACAGGACGTGCTCCCGCTCGGGCAGATCGTCCAGCGAGATGACGCCGGCGTGCAGCCACTCCTCGTACGGCGCGGCGTGGGCCAGCTCCGACTTGATCTCGTCGTCGCTGACGATCCGGCCCTTGCCGGTGTCGACGAGGAACATCCGGCCCGGCTGCAGACGCCCCTTGCGCACCACCCGGTGCGGCGGGATGTCCAGCACGCCCACCTCGGAGGCCATCACGACCAGCCCGTCGTCGGTCACCCAGTACCGGGACGGGCGCAGGCCGTTGCGGTCCAGCACCGCGCCGATGACCGTGCCGTCGGTGAACGCGATGGACGCCGGGCCGTCCCACGGCTCCATGAGCGCGGAGTGGAACTGGTAGAAGGCCCGGCGGGCCGGGTCCATCTCCTCGTGGTTCTCCCAGGCCTCCGGGATCATCATCAGCACGGCGTGCGGCAGTGACCGCCCGCCCAGATGCAGCAGCTCCAGGACCTCGTCGAAGCTGGCCGAGTCGCTGGCGCCGTCGGCGCAGATCGGGAACAGCCGGGAAAGGTCGCCGGGGATGAGGTCGCTGGCCAGCAGCGCCTCGCGCGCCCGCATCCAGTTCCGGTTGCCGCGCACCGTGTTGATCTCGCCGTTGTGGGCGATCAGCCGGTACGGGTGGGCCAGCGGCCAGCTCGGGAACGTGTTGGTGGAGAACCGGCTGTGCACGAGCGCGATGGCGCTGGCGAACCGCGGGTCGTCCAGGTCCGGGAAGTAGGCGGACAGCTGGTGGGTGGTCAGCATGCCCTTGTAGACGATGGTGCGCGACGACAGCGAGGGCATGTACACGCCGATCTCACGGCGCACCCGCTTGCGCACGCAGAACGCGCGGCGCTCCAGATCCATCACGTCGAAGTCGGCGCCACCGCCGGCCGCGGCCTCGCCCTCAGCACCGGCACCCGCGGCGGCCTCGGCCGCCGCGGCGCCGACCGGGACGCCGGGCCGGGTGAGGAAGATCTGCCGCATCCACGGCTCCACCTCACGGGCGGCGTGGCCGACCAGGTGCCCGACGGTCGGGACGTCGCGCCACCCGAGAAGGCGCAGGCCCTCCTGGCGGACGATGCGGCTGATCGTCCGGACCGCGTCGTCGCGCTGGCCCGCCACCTGCGGCAGGAACACGGTGCCGACGGCGTATCGCCCGGGTGCGGGCAGCGCGAACTCCACGACGTCGCGGAAGAACCCGTCCGGGACCTGGACGAGGATTCCCGCGCCGTCACCGGTGTCGGGGTCGCTGCCGGACGCACCACGGTGATCAAGATTGCGCAGTACCGTCAGCCCCTGATCGACCAGCTCATGACTGCGCCGGCCGTGCACATCGACAACGAAGCCGACGCCACAGGCGTCGTGTTCGAACGTGGGGTCGTACAGACCTTGCGCAGTCGACATCCGGAGGTGTCCTGTCCATCTTCAGGGGCCGATGGGGGCGGACGACGCTGTCCGGAGGGCGGCGCGACTTCGATGACGGGCTGGTCGTCAGCTCCGCGCCTCTCTCGAGTGTGCCATGTGTGCGCCCCATCCGCCGTGATCGCTCATGTCCGCCAGGTCACAGGGATATTTCGGCAGATTTCCTGGACGATCAACGAACGTCCGGTAGAAGGCCCGCCAGGCGAAACATGTCACAGGAACGCAACATTCTCGTCACCGAGAGCACCATCTGGGGGCAGAGCACCCCGAAGCGGTCGGGCAGCGTGAGGATATCCTGCCCATCCGCAGTGCGCGGATCCAGTTTGCCGTAAATCCGCCCCCAGCCCGCCCGATCTTCGCTGCGGGCGTCCGGCTGAAGCCCGGGGCCTAACGCCCGTCCTGCGCTGCCGGGCCTGCCGACTCGGCAGCCCGGTCGACGGGCCGCTCCCCCTCGCTCGGGGCGGTGGCACCGCCAGCACCCGTGTCCGCCACGGCGGTCGCCCCGGACCCACTCGCCGGCGAGCCGGTCACGACCGAGGTCGCGGTGGACGCCCCAGCGGCGGCTGCCGGGCCTCCGGTCGGCGGCGGGATGGTCTTCGGCGTGACGGTCTTCGGCGTGGTCCCCGGTGCGGGGTCGGCGGCGCCCGGCGCGGTCTCGGCACCGGCGGCGTCGACGGCGTCCTCGGTGGAACCCGTGGAGCCGGTGGGACCGGTCTCGGAACCGGAACCGTCGGTGTCGCCCGCCTGCTGCCCGCCGGTGCGCCTGGCACCTCCCGCCGAGGCCGGGGGCGCCCAGCCGACGTCCGGGTCGACCGGACGGCGGATCAGGGCGAGTGCCAGCAACGCGAGCAGGAAGACCACGATCGAGACCCAGATGTTCACCCGGAGCCCGAGGACCTTCTCCGCGGTGTCGATCCGCAGCGCCTCGATCCACAACCGGCCGGTCGTGTACAGCGCCACGTACAGGAAGAACAGCCGCCCGCGGCCCAGCCGCCACCGGCGGTCGACCAGCAGCAGCAGCCCGGCGATGGCCAGGTTCCACAGCGACTCGTAGAAGAAGGTCGGGTGGTAGGTCTCGACCCCCGGGATCATCTGGTGGGCCGGGTCGATGCGGACGGCCCAGGGCAGGTCCGTCGCCCGGCCGTACAGCTCCTGGTTGAACCAGTTACCCCACCGGCCGATCGCCTGGGCGAGGGCCAGCCCGGGGGCCATCGCGTCCGCGAACAGGCCGAACGGGACGTCCATGCGCCGGCAGGCGAGCCACGCGCCGAGCGCGCCACCGGCGACGGCCCCCCAGATCGCCAGGCCGCCGTTCCAGACCTCGAAGACGGCGAGGGGGTCGCCGTCCTCGCCGAAGTAGGCGTCGGGGCTGCTGATGACGTGGTAGATCCGTGCGCCGACGATGCCGAACGGGACCGCCCAGTACGCGACCTCGCTGGCGACCACGGGGTCCACTCCGCGGGCCCGCAGCCGCCGGGCGGTGACGACGACCGCAACAATGATCCCGACGACGATCATCAGGGCGTAGGCGCGCAACGGGACAGGTCCCAGATGCACGACCCCTCGGGATGGGCTGGGGATAGCTGCGAGCACCACGAGCGTCAGGCTATCCCCGTCCCTGTCCGTGCCTGTCAGGCGGATGCCGCGCGCACGCCGGCGGCGAGCTCGGCCGAGAGCCGGGCGACCGCCTCGACGCCACCCCCGCCGCTTTCACCGTCACCGGTGGCGAGGGCGCGGACGAGCGCGGAACCCACGATCACACCGTCGGCGAAGCCGGCGACCTCCGCGGCCTGCGCCCCGGTGCTCACGCCGAGGCCGACAGCCACCGGGAGGGTCGTCACCTCGCGTACCCGGGTGACGAGGTCACCGGCCCGGACCCCGACCGCCGCCCGGGCGCCGGTGACGCCCATCGTCGACGCCGCGTAGACAAAGCCGCGGCTGTGCGACGTGACCAGGCGCAGCCGCTGCGGAGTCGAGCTCGGCGCGACCAGAAAGACGGGGTCGATCGCGTGGGTGGCGCAGGCCGCAAGCCAGGGGTCGGCCTCCTCCGGCGGCAGGTCGGGCGTGATCGCCCCGGCCCCCCCGGCCGACGCCAGGTCGGCGGCGAACGCCTCCAGGCCGTACCTTTCCACCGGGTTCCAGTAGGTCATGACCAGGGTCGGGGCGCCCGTCTCAGCGACCGCCTCGACCGTGCGCAGCACGTCCCGGGTGGTGACGCCGCCGCGCAGCGCCACGTCCGCGGCGTCCTGGATGACCGGGCCGTCCATGGTCGGGTCCGAGTAGGGCAGGCCGACCTCGACGACGTCCACACCTGCCGCGACCATCGCCCGCATCGCGGCGATGCCCCGCTCCACGGTCGGGAACCCGGTGGGGAGGTAACCCACCAGGACAGCCCGCCCCTGCGCCCGTGCCGCCGCGAAGACCTCGTCCAGCGGGCTGCGCCCGGCCCTGGCTGCCTCCCGCCCGGCCGGGACCGGCCGGGCCACCGCTGCCGGGCCGCCGGCAGGCTGCCCCTGGGCCGGCTGGTCGTGTGCCAACTGACTGCGCACCGTGGGTCCGTTCCTCGTCGTGATGATCAGGCAGGGGATGATCGGGTGGAGGTGGGGGCACCCGGGTCGGGGCCCCACCCGGCTACCCGGCGTCCGGGTCCAGCAGGTCGAACCAGCGGGCGGCGGTGTCGACGTCCTTGTCGCCGCGGCCCGAGCAGTTGACCAGGACGACGCCGTCGGGGCCGAGCTCTCGGGCCACCTCGAACGCGCCGGCGAAGGCGTGGGCGCTCTCGATCGCGACGAGGATGCCCTCGGTGCGCGCCACCAGCGCCAGCGCCTCCATCGCGGCCGCGTCGTCGACCACCCGGTAGCTGGCGCGGCCGGTCTCGTGCAGCAGCGCGTGCTCGGGACCGATGCCGGGGTAGTCGAGCCCGGCCGAGATCGAGTGCGAGACCTGGGTCTGCCCGTCGGCGTCCTGCAGCAGGAAGGTCCGCATGCCGTGCAGCACTCCGGGCGCCCCGCCGGCGATCGCGGCCGCGTGGCGGCCGCTGGCCACTCCGTCGCCACCGGCCTCGCAGCCGATCAGTGCCACCTCGGCGTCCGGGATGAAGCGGTGGAAGACCCCCATGGCGTTGGACCCGCCGCCGACGCAGGCGACGACCGCGTCAGGGAGCCGGCCGAGCAGGTCGAGGGTCTGCTGGCGGGCCTCGACGCCGATGATGCGCTGGAAGTCCCGCACCATCATCGGGAAGGGGTGGGGGCCCATGACCGACCCGATGCAGTAGTGGGTCGAGTCGACCGTGGCCACCCAGTCGCGCATGGCCTCGTTGATGGCGTCCTTCAGGGTGCGGCTGCCCGAGGCGACGGCGACGACCTCCGCGCCGAGCAGGCGCATCCGGGCCACGTTGAGGGCCTGCCGGCGGGTGTCCTCCTCGCCCATGTAGACCACGCACTCCAGCCCCAGCAGGGCACAGGCCGTCGCCGTGGCCACCCCGTGCTGGCCGGCGCCCGTCTCGGCGATGACGCGTGTCTTGCCCATCCGGCGGGTGAGCAGGCACTGGCCGAGCACATTGTTGATCTTGTGTGAGCCGGTGTGCGCGAGGTCCTCCCGCTTGAGCAGGATGCGCGCGCCACCGATCCGCTCGGTCAGCCGGTCCGCCGAGGTCAGCGGGGTCGGCCGACCGGCGTAGGACGTCAGCAGGCCGTCCAGCTCGGCGGTGAACGCCGGGTCGACCCGGGCGGCCTCGTAGGCGGCCGAGAGCTCGTCGAGGGCGGCGAACAGCGCCTCCGGCACGAACCGACCGCCGAACCGGCCGAAGTGGCCGGACGTGTCCGGCACCGCCTGCCAGCTCTCGGCGGCCCGGGCGGGCGACCAGTCGCCGGCCGCGCCCGCGGCATGCTGGTCGGCCGCGCCGGCGGCGCGGGAGGAGTCGGCAGACGTTCTGGTGGATCGAGCTGTCACGGCCCCGACTGTACCGGCGCCCACCCCCACCGAGGTGGCGTGCGCCACCGGCCGGGCGGCCAGGGGCACTCCGCCGGCCGGCCGGCCGGCGGGGCACCCGTGACTCAGTGAGCGATGCGGGTGGCCGGGTGGGTTCCGGCGGTCACCAGGTCGGCGACGAACTGGCGCGGGTCCCCGCCCGTCACGGCGGCCTCCCCGACCAGGACGGCATCCGCACCGGCACCCGCGAAGTGAAGCAGGTCGTGCGGCCCGCGCACTCCGGACTCCGCCACCTTCAGCACGCCGGGCGGAACCATCGGGGCGAGGCGCCCGAACGTGTCCCGGTCGACCTCGAGCGTCCGCAGGTTACGGGCGTTGATCCCGATCAGCCGGGCGCCCGCGTCCAGTGCCCGCACCATCTCGGCCTCGTCGTGCACCTCGATCAGCGCGGTCATGCCGAGCGACTCGATCCGCTCCAGCAGGCCGATCAGCCGAGGCTGGTCGAGCGCGGCCACGATCAGCAGGACCATGTCCGCGCCGTGGGCCCGCGCCTCGAGTACCTGGTACGGAGAGACCACGAAGTCCTTGCGCAGCACCGGTATGTCGACCGCGACCCGGACAGCGTCCAGGTCGGCGAGCGAACCGCCGAAGCGCCGCCGTTCCGTGAGGACGCTCACCGCCGCCGCACCCGCCTGCTCGTAGAGCGAGGCGAGCCCGGCCGGGTCGCTGATTGTCGCCAGCGCACCCTTCGACGGCGAGCGGCGCTTGATCTCCGCGATCACCGATACCCGGGGTGCACGCAGCACCGCCAGCGCGTCCCGTGCATCCGGTACGCGTTCCACTCGTTGCTTGAGAGCTGCCAGGGACGTTGCTCGCTCGCGTTCGGCCAGATCTGCTCTGACCCCGTCGAGGATCTCGTCGAGAGCGTTCATCGCCCCGCGCTCACGCCACTCACGGCCATGCCGCCGATGGTAGGGCAGGCACGCGGCGCTGGCCCGCCGCCCCCGCCCATGGCGCCGCCCGGTCACCACCCGTTGTTGTTCTCGTGTTGACCCGACCGATGCGCAGGCTCCTGACATTGACGTCGAGGCCAGACGGAGCAGACGTATCCCCCAGCAGGTGACAGGGCAGGTCATTTCCGTAGTCGTGGGCCTGTTGCTAGTACCACCCGCAGCGCCCGTGCGGGCACACCCCGGCACAGGCACCGATCGGCCACCCGACACGCCTGCGGCCTCGCTGCGTTGACGGCCCGCACCCGGCCCGTATCATCGAACACACGTTCGAAGACGGGTGCTACGGGAGGCGTGATGAGGGAACTGGCCGACGTGCCGCGGGGCGACCAGTCGACGGGCCGGGGTGCCGCCATCCCGGCATCAGGGTCAGATCCGGCCGATCCGGCGTCGTGGGGCGGCGGCTCCGCGGAGCCCCTGACGGGGTGGGCCACGGCCGCCTCACGGGTCGCTCGGCGCGCCGGCGCCCCTCGCGGAGGTCCCCACGGGCGGCCCGGTCCGAGCGGGCCGGAAGGTGGTATGGAGGAGAGGACGGAACGGAATGCACGATCATCGCCCCACCCGCCGGGCGGGCCGCCGCGCGGCCTCGCGCCCCGGGTTCCGGTGGGTGTCACGGCTACCGAGCCCACGGGCGCGCCAGCGCCCGGCGCAGCGGCCACCACGGCCCCCGGCTCGGTGGCGGGCCCCGCGAAGGCTGCCGGGGGCCCGGCGGACCACAGCCGTCTCAGGGCCCGGCTCGAGGAGCTCGACCAGCGCATCGCGCGGATCGACGTGCTCATCGGTCTGATCGAGGCGGATGTCGAGCGCAACCGCCTGCTGCTCGGGGCGGTCAGCGGCTTCCAGCCACGCCGGTTCCCGGCGCCGCGGGTCGCGGGCGGGCCAGGCTCGGAGTCCCCGCTCCGACCGGGCGGAGCGGAGGTGTCCCGATGATCAGGTGGGGTCCTGGCCCCGCTCGATGGCGTCCCAGGCGTCGACGGGTGCGGCTACGCGGGCCTGGTAACGGCCGGACATGGCCGGCCAGGTCCCGGCGCGGGCGACGACGGTCGCACCCGTGACCGCCAGCACGAGCCCACCCAGCACCGCGAACCACGGCCCGGCACCGCTCGAGAGCCCGAGGATCGCCGGTTCCCCCGCGGGCACCACGGCCTGGACCTCGTCCGTGCCGCGAACGGCCCCCTCAGGGTCGAGAGCGATGCCACCAGCGGTCAGCACGATGCCGATGCCGGCGAGCACCACCAGCACACCGACCACGATCCGCCCCAGGCGCCGGGTGGCGATGATCGCCACGGTCCCGGCGAGACCCAGCAGTGCCAGCCCGGTGACGGCCGGCGCCAGGGACCCGCCTGACCAGCTGACGGGCAGCGGCGCCGCCACCACCTCGTTTCCCGCCCCGGTCGCCGCCTGCACTCGGGCGGAGACCCAGGTGGAGCCGGTGCTGAACAGGACGGCGGCGGAACCGACCAGGCAGGCGACGACGGCGAGTGCCCGCTCCCGGCGGGCGCGCCGGCCCGGCCCGGACATCGGGGCCGGGCCAGGCGGCGTCGCGTCGGCGGGCGGCGACCCGGCGGGGGGGGTCATACCGGCGGGCGGAGGGACTCCGCCACCTCGACCGCACGGAGCACCGCGGCGGCCTTGGTCCGGCTCTCCAGGTCCTCCGACGCGGGCACGGAGTCCGCGACGATCCCCGCGCCGGCCTGCACGTAGGCCATGCCGGACCGCAGCACCGCGGTGCGGATGGCGATGGCGGTGTCCAGGTCACCACCGAAGTCGAGGTATCCGACCACACCCCCGTAGAGGCCCCGCCGCGTCGGTTCGAGCTCGTCGATGATCTCCATGGCCCGCACCTTGGGCGCACCGGACAGGGTGCCCGCGGGGAAGGTCGCCGCGAGCACGTCGATGGCGCTGCGGTCGGGCTCGACCTGACCGATCACCGTGGAGACGATGTGCATGATGTGCGAGAACCGCTCGACCTCGGCGAACTCGACCACCCGTACCGAGCCGGGAACGCAGACCCGCCCCAGGTCGTTGCGGACCAGATCGACCAGCATGACGTGCTCGGATCGTTCCTTGGGGTCGGCAAGAAGCTGGGCGGCCAGTTCGGCGTCGCGTTCCGGGGTGCCGCCACGCGGCCGGCTGCCGGCGATCGGGTGCAGCAGTGCCCGCCGGCCCGTGACCTTGACGTGCGCCTCCGGCGAGGAGCCCACCACGTCGTGATCGGCGAACCGCAGCAGGTACATGTACGGGCTGGGGTTGGAGGCGCGCAGCACCCGGTAGACGTCGAGCGCGTCCGCGGTGGTGGGGCGCTCGAACCGCTGGGAGATGACGATCTGGAAGCACTCTCCGGCCCGGATCTCCTCGATGGACCGCTCGACGGCGCGGTGGAACCCGCCGGGTTCGGTGGCCGAGACGAAGTCACGGACACCCGTGACCGCCCCCGTGGTGGTCGCGACGGTCGGCTCGCTCCACTTGCCGAGATCCGCCGTCATCACCTCGATGCGGTGCACCGCATCGTCGTAGGCCGCGTCGAGCTCGGCCCGCCGGGTGGCAGCCTGCTGCCCCGTCCGCGGGTCGCCCGGCTGGCCGTCGCCCGGCTGGCCACCGCCCGGCTCCGGCGGTGGATCCGCGGTGACCCGCGGGCGGGTCGCGCCGGTGAAGACGTTCGCGACCAGCTGGCAGGAGCCGTCGGTGTGGTCGAGGACGGCGAGATCCGTCGTGAGCAGCATCCTCAGCTCGGGGATGCCGAGATCGTCGGCAGCGTTCGCGGGCAGCCGCTCGATGCGCCGGACGATGTCGTAGGACAGGTAGCCGACCAGCCCGCCGAGCAGAGGCGGGGTGCCCTCCGGCCGCGGCGAGCAGAGCTGGCGCTCCACCGCGCGCAGAACCTCGAGCGGGTCGCCGCCCTCGGGAACGCCGGGCGGCGGGGCGCCGTCGACCCAGACGGCCTGACCATCACGCTCGGTGAGAGTGGCCGCGGCCCGGACGCCGACGAACGAGTACCGCGACCACATGCCGCCGTGCTCGGCGGACTCCAGCAGGAAGGTTCCCGGGCCGCCGGCCAGCTTGCGGTAGACCCCGACCGGGGTCTCCCCGTCGGCGAGCAGGCGCCGCGACACCGCCACGACGGCCTGCCGGGCCGCGAGCTCGTGGAACTCCTCCCGGTCCGGGCTGATCTCGCCGGTCGTCATCGAGTCGCTCCCGTCGTCGGCACGGGCGCCTGGCCCGCGGCCGGTGCCGCGTCGGTCCGCTCAGGACCGAGCTGGAGCTCTCGGCCGGTGAAGCAGGTCCGCTCCCCGGTGTGGCAGGCGGGCCCGGTCTGGTCCACCCGGACGAGCACGGTGTCGCCGTCGCAGTCGAGCGCGACCGAACGCACCTGTTGGACGTGCCCACTGGTGTCGCCCTTGACCCAGTACTCGGAGCGGCTCCGGCTCCAGTAGGTGGCGCGGCCGGTGGTGAGCGTGCGGTGCAGCGCCTCGTCGTCCATCCAGCCGACCATGAGGACCTCCCCGGTGTCGTGCTGCTGGGCAACGGCCGGGAACAGGCCGGCGCTGTCGCGCTTGAGCCGGCGGGCGATGGCGGGATCCAGACGGGAGGCGCGTGCGGTCACCCGCCTATTCTGCCCGCCGCGGCCCGGCCAGCCATGTCCCCGCCGGCACCGGCCGGCCGCAGACGCGGCCGGCCGTCGGCCGGGCACCCGTCACACCGCCCGCGCGCGCCGCCGCGCGTGGGCGGCACGCGCGGTCCGGCAGCGGTCAGCTGGCCGCGACTCCGGCGGCCCAGGATTCGTGCAGGCGCCGGTAGACGCCGGGGACGGCGACGAGATCGGCATGCGCCCCGCGCTGGACCACCCGGCCGGCGTCCATCACGATCACGTCGTCAGCCGCCTCGGCGGTCGACAGCCGGTGCGCGATCGTGACCGAGGTCCGGTGCCGGGTCAGTGCGAGGAGCGCCGCGGCGATCCGCACCTCGGTCGCGGGATCGACGGCGGAGGTCGCCTCGTCGAGGACGAGCAGGTCGGGGTCGGCCAGCTGGGCGCGGGCCAGCGCGACGAGCTGTCGTTCGCCGGCGGAGAGCAGCTCTCCGCGTTCGCCGACCGGTGTGCGGATCCCGGCGGGCAGGCCGGCGAGCCAGTCCCCGAGCCCCAGCTCCACGAATGCCGCCTCGATCTGCGCATCGGTGGCGTCGGGCCGCCCGTAGCGGGCGTTGTCCGCGATGGTGAGGTCGAACAGGAAGCCGTCCTGCGGCACCATGACCACGCGGCGACGCAGCGAGTCGAAGCGCACCTCGGAGAGAGGGACACCGCCGATCAGCACTGTTCCGCTGCTCGGGTCCATGAGGCGGGTCAGCAGCTTGGCCAGGGTCGTCTTGCCGGAGCCGGTCTCGCCGACGACGGCCACCCTGCTGCGCGGCGCGAGGTCGAGGGTGACCTCGTGCAGGACCGGCGGGCCGCCGGGGTAGGCGAAGCCGACCTGGTCGAAGCGGACACCGAGCGGGCCGGCGGGCAGTGCGCGGCCCGCGCCGTCCGCGGCCGGGTCACGGATGTCCGTGGGGGTGTCCAGGACGTCGAGGACACGACGAAGCCCGGCGAAGGCGTTGGAACCGTCGTTGAGCACCTCGGTCAACGACTGGATCGGCATGATGAACAGGGTGAGCAGGAACAGGAACGCCACCAGCTGACCGGTGGTCAGCGAACCGTCGACACCGAGCAGCACGCCCACCACGACCACCGCCGCCGTGGTCAGCGCCGCGACGCCCTCGACGCCCGCGAACACCCCGGCCACCAGCGTCTGCGCGCCGGTCTGCGCGGAGCGGTAGTTCTCCACCGTGGTGTCGATGCGGTGGGCGGTGCGGCCCTGCGATCCGTAGGCCCGCACGACCTGGGCGCCGACCACCGACTCGGCGATCGCGCCGAGCATGTCACCGACCCGCTCGCGGACCACGCCGTACCGGCGGGCCAGCCGCCGCTGGAAGCGGTGGGTGGCCAGGACCAGCGGGATGAAGAAGGCATACACGAGCAGGGCGAGCTGCCAGGAGTAGACGAACATCAGGATCGTGGCGATCAGCATCTGCCCCGACGCGACGATCAGCATCACGCCGCCGAACTGCAGGAACTGCGACATCGTGTCGACGTCGCTGGTGACCCGCGAGGTCAACGACCCGCGCCGCTGCTCGGACTGGCTCAGCATCGACAGGTCGTGGACATGGCGGAACGCGCGGATCCGCAGTGTGGCCAGCGCGCTCTCCGAGATCCGGTAGAGCCGCACGTTCATCCAGAACGCCGCGAAACCGGTGACCAGGATCGCGACGGCCGCGACAGCGACGGATGTGCCGACGAGGCCGAGGTCGGCGCCGTCGTCCCCCACACCGCGGTCGAGCGTCTGCTGGATGACCACCGGAATGACCACCTTGCCGACGGTGGCGAGGGCGGCCAGCGCGAGCGTCCCGAGGATACCGGCGGTCAGTTCCGGCACCAGCCGGCGCAGGCGGCCGGCAGTCGCCACCAGGCCGTCGCTCATCGGACCCCGTCCTTGTCCACCGCCGGCACGCGGTGGTTGGCGAGCGGGGCCGGCTCCGCCGCCGGATCCACGGCCAGGTCCGGCGGCTGCGCCGGCACCGTTCCGTCCACCGGGACAGCGGCCGCGGGCGATGCGGGACCCGCCGTCTGGGCGGGTGCTGGCGGGACAGCCGGAGTGGGCAGGACAGCCGGGGCGGGCATCGCCGCCAGCGCGGCCGCGCGCGCCTGCGCGGCGCCGTCGTAGGCAGTGAGCAGCTCGGCATAGCCAGGCGAGCGGGCCAGCAGTTCGGCGTGGGTTCCCTGGGCGGCGACCCGGCCATCGGCGAGGAACACGACCTCGTCGGCGAGCTCGACCGTCGAACGGCGGTAGGCGACTATCACGACGGTGGACGCCCCTGCCCGCTGCCGCAGGTCGGCGAGGATGGACGCCTCTATCCGCGGGTCGACGCTGGATGTCGCGTCGTCCAGGATGAGCATCCGCGGCTGGCGTACCAGCGCACGGGCCAGGCCGATCCGCTGCCGCTGACCGCCGGAGAGCGTGGTGCCCCGCTCTCCGACGCGAGTGTCGAGGCCGCCGGGAAGGGTGCGGACGAACCGGTCTGCCTGGGCCCGCCGCAGTGCCTCCCACACCTCGTCGTCGCCCAGGTCAAGCCCCAGGGTGACGTTCGCGCGCACGGTGTCGTCGAACAGGAAGGTCTGTTGGGGGACGAGCGCGACCGCGCGGGCCACCTCGCCGGCGGCGAGGTCGCGCAGGTCCGTGCCGTCAACGCGGACCGTGCCGGCGTCGGGGTCGACGAGCCGGGCCAGCAGGTTGACCAGAGTCGACTTGCCGGCTCCGGTGCGGCCGGTCAGCGCCACCACCCGGCCGGGACGCACCTCGAAGGTGACCGCGGCCAGCGCCTGCCGATCGACGCCGGCGGCGGCGGCCGCGTCGGCATCGGCATCGGCCGCTGAAGCGGAGAGGGAGGCGGCAGCGGAGGCGTCGGCCGCGTCGACGGACGACGCGTCGGTGGCGGGCTCGGCGGGGAGCAGGTCGGTGGCAAGCGCCTCGGGTCCCGCGGGCAGGACCGGCGCCGCTGCCGGCTGCGGATAGGCATAGCCCACGCCGGTGACACGCAGTGTGGCCGGGTCGGTCCCGTGCAGGGCGGCCGTCCCGTGGCTGAGCCCACCGCGGGCCGCAAGCACCGCCGCCACCCGCTCATAGCCGACGACGGACCTCGGAAGCTCACCGAAGACCCATCCGATCGATCTGATCGGGAAGGCGAGCAGGGTGAACAGGTAGGCGACCCGCACCAGCTCCCCCACCGTGAGGGAGCCGTTGTCGATGCGCACCGCGCCAACCAGGATCACCGTGAGAACGCCCAGGTTGGGCAGCGCCTCCATGACCGGGTCGAACAGGCCACGGATCCGGCCGGCGCGAACCATCGCGTCCCGCAGCTCGTGGGCCTTGCCGGTGAAGCGCTCCGTCTCGCCGGCCTCCCGGCCGAGGGTCTTGACAACGAGCGCTCCGTCGAACGACTCGTGGGCGACCGCGCTGACCTCGCCACGCAGCCGCTGGACCCGGCCGTACAGCGGTGACACCCAGCGGCCGTAGACGATGTTCACCACCCCGAAGGCGGGGAACACGACACAGCCCACCAGGGCGAGAAGCGGATCGGTGAGGATCAGCAGGACGAGCGCGGCGGCCAGCATCACCAGCACACCGACCGCGAAGGGCAGCGGGGCGATCGGCGCCCAGGTGGCCTCGACGTCCGCGTTCGCGTTCGACAGCAGCGAGCCGGTCGGGTGCCGCTGGTGCCAGGCCAGCGGCAGGTGGAGGTACTGGCGGGTGACGCGGCGCCGGTAGGTGGCCTGGAGCCGGTACTGCATCATGCCGGAGACCAGCCGCCGGAAGAACAGCCCGCAGGCTCGCGCGAGCCCGATCCCGACCATGATCGCCCCGACCGCGAGGACGGTGCTCCAGTCGGCGTGCTCGTTCCGGATGCTCGGCACGATCACCCGCTCGGTGATCTCGCCCAGGGCGAGCGAGCTCGCCACTGTCGCGAGGGCGTAGAGCGAGCTTCCGGCCACCGCCGCAACGAAGATCCGCGGCTCCTCGCGTACCGCGATCGCGAGGACGCCCAGCCCGCGCCGGATCACTCCGTCCTGGGCTCCCGCTGCCGACGTGCCCTCGGCCGAGGAGCCTTCGGCCGCGGCGCCCCCGGGTGCGTTCGGGGCCGTCCCCGGGGTCACCTCGGACACCTCGGCGGAGCGCGTCGCGCGACGGGGAGGCCGCCCGTCGGCGGTGGTGGCGGCGATCGGTGCCCCCTGACCGGGCACCAGGCTGGATGCGGGTTCACCGGGCAATGCTGCTCCTCCGTCTCACCATCGCTACCGGATCACTACCGCTGTGGGACGCGACGGCCCCGGCCCGTCCAACAACACGGCCGACCAGCGCAAAAGTCCCGCTCACCGGTGAGGACGGGTCAGGGATCAGGCCTGCGGCCGGTGAGCCGCGGTGCTCGTGCCGGCGCCGGTACGCGCCGTCATACTGGCCCGGTGGCCGGACCCTGACCGCCACGATCGGCGAGCTGACCGCTGCTGGACAACCGATGTTCCGTTGGTGTTCGCGGGCAGCTTCCTGGGCCCTCCGGCCCCCCCGGCGGCATCAGCTACAGGCGATCAGCGGCAGGCTCGGGCCGGCAGCGGCGGGGCCAGCGGGGCCAGCGCGCCGGGGCCGGCACGCGAGGAGGCCGGCACGCCAGAACGCCAGGACGCCAGGACGTCAGGACGTCAGCGCACCGGGATGGCCGCGTCCCGCAGGCGCTCCTTCACCTCGGAGATCCGCATCCGGCCGAAGTGGAAGACGCTGGCGGCGAGCACGGCGTCCGCGCCGGCGCCGACGGCGGGGGCGAAGTGGTCGAGTTTCCCCGCGCCGCCGCTGGCGATCACCGGGACGTCCACCACCGCACGGACCGCGCTGATCATCTGCAGGTCGTAGCCATCCTGGGTGCCGTCGGCGTCCATCGAGTTCAGCAGGATCTCGCCGGCGCCCAGCTCGACGGCGCGGGCGGCCCACTCCACCGCGTCGATACCGGTGCCGCGGCGGCCGCCGTGCGTGGTCACCTCGAACAACGGGCCACCAGGCTCGCTGGAGCGCCGGGCGTCGACCGACAGCACGATGCACTGGCTGCCGAACTGCAGCGCGCACTCACGCACGAGCTCGGGGCGGGCCACCGCGGCCGTGTTGATCCCGACCTTGTCGGCCCCGGCGCGCAGGAGACGGTCGACGTCCTCGACGGCGCGCACTCCCCCGCCGACGGTCAGCGGGATGAAGACCTGCTCGGCGGTGCGCCGGACGATGTCGTAGGTGGTCTCCCGGTTGCCGCTGGACGCGGTGATGTCCAGGAAGGTCAGCTCGTCGGCGCCTTCGGCGTCGTAGAGACGGGCCATCTCCACCGGGTCACCGGCATCCCGGAGATCGGTGAAGTTCACGCCCTTGACCACCCGGCCGCCGTCGACGTCGAGGCAGGGGATCACCCGGACGGCGACCGTCACGGCGTGCCCGGAACCGCGGGTTCCCGCGCCGCCACGGCCAGCGCCTCGGGCAGTGTGAACGCGCCGGCGTACAGCGCCTTGCCGATGATGGCGCCCTCGACACCGGGGACCGCGGCGATCGCGCTCAGGTCCGCCAGCGAGGAGACTCCGCCGCTGGCGACCACCGGGCGGTTCGTCGCGGCGGTCACCGACCGCAGCAGCTCGACGTTGGGACCGGTCAGCGTCCCGTCGCGGCGCACGTCGGTGACGACGTAGCGGGCGCAGCCGTCGGCGTCGAGCCGGGCGAGCACCTCGAACAGCTCGCCGCCGTCGCGCGTCCAGCCGCGGGCGGAGAGGGTGGTGCCGCGCACGTCGAGGCCGACGGCGATCCGGTCGCCGACCCGGTCGATGGCCGCGCGGACCCAGTCCGGGTTCTCCAGCGCGGCGGTGCCGATGTTGACCCGGGCGGCGCCGGTCGCCAGCGCGGCATCGAGCGTCTCGTCGTCGCGGATGCCGCCGGAGAGCTCGACGGCCACGTCGACGGAGCGCACGACCTCGGCGATCAGGTCGCGGTTGGAGCCGCGACCGAAGGCGGCGTCGAGGTCGACGAGGTGGATCCACTCGGCGCCGTCGCGCTGCCAGGTCAGCGCCGCCTCGCGGGGGTCGCCGTAGGAGGTCTCGGATCCGGCCTCGCCCTGGACCAGGCGGACGGCCTGGCCGTCAGCCACGTCCACCGCGGGTAGCAGCGTCAGCGTCACGTGACCACCCTACGGGTCCGCCGGCGGGGCCGGCCGTGGTCTCCCCCGCGAACACCTGGCCGCCCCACCGATCCGTTGACCAGAATCGCCGGTGTGCCGGACTCGCGGGCCCCAGGTTGGCTGTGGTGATCTCCGACCTGGCGAGTCCGGTCGCGGCGCCCGCGCGCCCGTTCGGAGCCGGCGCGGTCGGCTGCGCGCGTATGTGGTGCGCGGTCGCGGCAGCCGCCGCGCGCCGGTTGCTCTGTTACCGCGCGACGGTCGCGGCGTCCATCCTGTCGAGCATCATCCTGATCGTGCTGCGCGGGCACGTGGCGCTTGCCGTCTGGGCGGAGCGGCCCGACCTCGCCGGCTACGACAGCACGGCCGCCATCACCTTCACCGTGATCGGGCAGTCGCTGGTGACGACCTTCGCCGTGTTCGGCGGCATGATCGACATGCCCTGGCGGATCCGGAACGGGTCGATCGAGGTCGACCTGGTCCGCCCGGTGGGCTTCCAGCGCTGGTGGCTCGGGCTGGAGGTGGGCCGGGCCGCGGTCTACTTCGCCAGTCGGGCGGTGCCGGCCGCCGTCGTCGGCGCGTTCCTGTTCGATCTGCGCCGCCCCGCGTCGGCCGGCGCCTGCGCCGCCTTCGGGGTGAGCCTCGGCCTCGCCCTGCTCGTCAGTTTCGGGCTGCGTTATCTGGTGGGTCTCAGTGCGTTCTGGATGACGGACGCCCGGGGCGTGCAGGCGGTCTCCGCACTGGTGATGATGTTCTTCTCCGGGGCGGTGCTCCCCCTCGCCCTGTTTCCCGGGCCGCTCGGCACGATCGCCGGGCTGGCGCCGTTCGGCGCCGTGGTGCAGGTCCCGATGGATCTCTACCTCGGCACGGCCGACGGCGGGGCCCTGCGCGCGCTCGCGTTCCAGGCCGTCTGGGCCGCACTCCTGCTGCTCGCCGCCAGGGCGCTGACGACCGCGGGCCTGCGCCGCCTCGTCGTACAGGGTGGATGAGGGCCGATGAACCAACGGACTGCCGAACGGACCGGCGGGCGGGCCGGCCAGCGGGTCGGCGAGCGGGTCGGGCTGCTGCGCACGGAGGCCGGCAGCTACCTGCTGCTGGTCGGCGCGGCGTTCCGCTCGGCCGCGCAGTACCGCGTCTCGCTGGTGCTGTACACCCTGGTGGAAATGGCGGGCGCGGCTCTGGACCTCGCCACGATCAGCATCATCTTCGCCCACCTGTCGGACCTCGACGGCTTCTCGTTGGCCGAGGTCGCGTTCCTCTACGGGACGTCCGCGCTGGCGTTCGCCCTCGCCGAGGCCATGGCCGGCCCGCTCGACCAGCTCGGCTGGCACATCAAGGAGGGCAGGATGGACGCGGTACTCATCCGCCCGGTCAGCGTGCTCGTGCAGTGCGCGACGATGGACTTCTCGCCGCAGCGCCTCAGCCGGATCGTCCAGCCGGTCGCCGTTCTCGCGGTCAGTGTCGCCGCACTGGACGTCGACTGGACCCCGGCCCGCGTCGCGCTGCTCCCCGCGATGATCGCCTGCGGGACGCTGATCAGTATCAGTCTCGCTGTCGGCATCGCGGCCGTACTGTTCGTCGCGCCGGACTCGAGCCTCGCGGTCAGCGCCGTCCGGCAGGGCTCGGCACTGGCGACGCAGTACCCGCTCACGGTCTACGGGCGCCGCGCCGCCCTGCTGATGACCGTGGTCCTCCCGATCGCCTTCGTGAACTGGCAGCCGGCGCTGTTCGTCCTCGACCGGCCGGACCCGTTCGGCCTGCCGGCGTTCACCCGCTTCCTCTCGCTGCCCGTCGCCGTCGTCTGCGCCGCCGCCGCCGCGACGGCGTGGCGGTCGGGGATCCGTCACTACCGCGGCGTGGGGGGCTGAGCCGATGCCTGACAGCGACATCGCGATCGACGTCCAGAACGTCACCCGGGCGTTCGTGCTGCGGCGGCGCACCGGCTGGATGCGCCGGGAGAGATCTGTCCTGCACGCCGTCTCGGACCTGTCGTTCACCGTGCGGGCCGGCGAGATGGTGGGCTACCTCGGGCCGAACGGGGCAGGCAAGAGCACCACGATCAAGATGCTGGTCGGCATTCTCACCCCGTCCGGCGGGCGGTTGCGGGTGGCCGGGCTCGATCCGTCCCGGCAGCGGCTGCGGCTCGCCCGGCGCATCGGCGTCGTGTTCGGCCAGCGCTCGGCGCTGTGGTACGACCTCCCACTCCGCGACAGCTTCGAACTGGTCCGCCGTATCTACCGGATCCCGTCCGAGCGGTACCGCCGGAACCTCGACGAGTTCGTCGACCTGCTGGACCTGGGGCCGTTCATCGACACCCCGGTGCGCCAGCTCTCGCTGGGGCAGCGGATGCGCGGGACCATCACCGCGGCCTTCCTCCCCAACCCCGAGGTCGTCTACCTGGACGAACCGACGATCGGTCTGGACGTGGTCTCCAAGGCTGCTGTCCGTTCGTTCCTGGAGCGGACGAACCGCGAGCAGGGGACGACGATCCTGCTGACAACCCACGACATGGGCGACGTCGAGCAGCTCTGCCGCCGGGTGATGGTCATCGACCACGGCCGGCTCGGCTTCGACGGTGAGCTGGCCGCGCTGCGGGCGCGCATCGGCGGCGTGCGGACGCTGCGGGTCGACCTGGCCGTGCCGATGCCGGCGATGGCTGTGGAGGGAGCCGAGGTCGTGCGCGTGGAAGGGACTCGGCAGTGGCTGCAGTTCCCGGCCGACACGAGCGCGGCACCGCTGGTCAGCGAGGTGGCGGCCCGCTATCCGCTGGTGGACCTGACCGTCGGCGAGCCGGCGATCGAGGACATCGTCGCGCGCCTCTACACGACCGACCGCCTCCCGGCGCCGAGAGTCGGGTAGACCGCCGCAGGAGGGAGCCGGCGGCAGGAGGTGGCGTGCGGTCAGTTCAGGGTGCGCAGCCAGTTCTCCAGGACGTGGGCACCGGCGTCACCGGACTTCTCCGGGTGGAACTGGGTGGCCGTCAGCGGCCCACGCTCGACCGCCGCGGCGAAGGCCTCGCCGTGCTCGGCGACAGTGTCCCCGGGCCGCGGCCGGGCGGCGTAGGAGTGCACGAAGTAGAAACGCGTGCCGGCCTCGACCCCCGCGAACAGGACGGACGCGGGGGGCGGCGCGACGACGTTCCAGCCCATGTGCGGCAGGACGGGCGCGGACAGCCGCTCCACGCTGCCGGCGAGCACGCCGAGGCCCTCCGTCCGCACCCCGTGCTCGTCGCCGAGCTCGTAGAGGATCTGCATGCCGACGCAGATCCCGAGGACAGGCCGCCCGGCCGCGAGCCGCTCGCGCACGACGGCCCCGCCACCGACCGCCGTCAGGCCGGCCATGCAGGCCGCGAAGGCGCCCACGCCGGGAACGACGAGGCCGTCCGCGGCCCGCGCGGCGTCGAGATCAGCCGTCACGGTCACCTGGGCACCGAGGCGGGCGACGGCCCGCTCGGCCGACCGCAGGTTCCCCGAGCCGTAGTCGAGAACGACGACGTTCGGCTGCCCGCCGCTCACAGCACACCCTTGGTGGACGGGACGCCGGCCACCCGGGCGTCGAGGGCCACCGCGTCACGCATCGCGCGGGCGACGGACTTGAACTGGGCCTCGACGACGTGGTGCGCGTTGCGCCCGGACAGCACCCGCACGTGCAGCGCGATCCGCGCCGAGGCGGTGATCGACTCGAAGACGTGCCGGGTGAGGGTCGTGTCGTAGGTGCCGATCAGCCCGACCAGCTCCGGTTCGACGTGGACGCAGTAGGGCCGGCCGGACAGGTCCACCGCGGACTGCACGAGCGCCTCGTCAAGCGGCACGGTCGCGTCCCCGAAGCGCCGGATCCCGGCCTTGTCGCCGAGAGCCTCCCGCAGCGCCGCCCCGAAGCCGATGGACGTGTCCTCGACCGTGTGATGGGCGTCGATGTGCAGGTCGCCCTTGGTCCGCACGGTGAGGTCGAAACCGCCGTGCTTGCCGAGCTGCTCCATCATGTGATCGAAGAACGGGACGCCGGTCTCGGACGACGCCCGGCCCGTCCCGTCGAGGTCGAGCTCGATGAGAACGTGCGATTCCTTGGTGCTGCGCTCGATCCGGGCGGTGCGTGCCATGCGGGTCCCTTGCGGCTTCTGTCGGGTCTGCTGTCGGGTCTGCGGGACGGTTTCGGGGTCGGTGTTCGCTCAGCCGACCGGCGGGCTCGCCGGTGCTGGGCGCAGCAGGGACGGGCGGTCGGCGAGCACCGCGCGCAGTGCGGCGAGGAAGGCGTCTGTCTCGGCCGGCAGCCCGGCGGTGACCCGCAGCCAGCCGTCGAGGCCGAGATCCCGCACGAGCACGCCGGCGTCGAGCAGGCCCTGCCACACGGCGTGCTGGTCGGTGAACCGGCCGAACAGGACGAAGTTCGCGTCGCTCGGCGCCACCTCGCAGCCCAGCTCCGGCAGGGACCGTACCAGCAGGTCACGCTGGGCCTTGACCGCGTCGACGGTGCCGAGCAGCTCGTCGGCGTGCGCCAGCGCGGTACGCGCGACCGCCTGGGTGAACGAGGAGAGATGGTAGGGCAGCCGCACCAGCTGCAGCGCGTCGACGACCGCCGGGTGCGCCGCCAGGTACCCGACCCGGGCACCCGCGAGCGCGAACGCCTTGCTCATCGTGCGGGTGACCACCAGCCGGGGCTGCGCCGGCAGCAGGGTGAGGGCGCTGTGCACACCGGCACGGCGGAACTCCCCGTAGGCCTCGTCGACCACCACCACGCCCGAGCCGACCTCGCCCATCGCCTCACAGGCGGCGGTGATGACGTCCAGGTCGATCGCGGTGGCAGTGGGGTTGTTCGGTGAGCACAGGAACAGCAGCGCCGGGCGGTGCCGGCGGATCGCGCCGGCGACCTGGTCTGCGCTGAGGGTGAAGTCCGCCGCCCGCTGCTCGGCGACCCAGCCGGTGGCCGTGGCCAGTGCGATCAGCCGGTGCATCGAGTAGGACGGCTCGAAGCCGACGGCGTTGCGCCCCGGCCCGCCGAAGACCTGGCACAGCTGCTGGATGATCTCGTTCGACCCGTTGGCGGCCCAGACCTGGGCGGCCGTCACCCCGAAGCCGGCATCCGGGGTCAGGTAGTAGGCCAGGTCGGCGCGCAGCGCCTCGGCCTCGCGGTCCGGGTAGCGGTTCGCCTCGGTCGCGGCCAGCGTCGCGGCCTTGCCCAGGGCGTCGACGAGCCCGGGCGACGGCGGGTGCGGGTTCTCGTTCGTGTTCAGCCGCACCGGGACGTCGATCTGCGGCGCCCCGTAGGGCGACAGCCCACGCAGGTCATCACGCAGGGGCAGGTCGTCCAGTGTGACGACCCGCCGGGCGGCACGTTCGCCACCGGCGACGACCGCGCCGGCGGCGGCGCCTCCCGCCGCGTTGGTGCTGCTGGTCATCGCGCCCGAACCTCCACCGCATCGACGTGCCCGATCAGATCCTCGGCGCCACCGAGCGCGGCAATGCGCGGCGCGATGTCGGCGAGCGCCTCGTCCGTGCACTCCACGACGTGAACCTGGCGCTGGAACGCGGACACGGCAAGACCACCGGAGTGCCGCGCCGTGCCACCGGTCGGCAGGACGTGGTTGGAACCGGCCAGATAGTCACCCAGCGGCACCGGCGCGTACGGCCCCACGAAGATCGCACCCGCGTTCCGCACCCGGGCGGCGACCGCCGCGGCGTCCACCGTCTGGATCTCCAGGTGCTCCGCGGCCCATGCGTCGACGACGGCCAGGCCGGCGTCAAGGTCGGCGACCAGCGCCACCCCGCCCTGGCCGGCCAGAGCCTCGGCCACCCGGTCGCGGTGCCGGGTGACGGGTACCTGCTTGTCGAGCTCGACGTCCACCGTGTCGGCAAGCTCGACCGACGTCGTGACCAGCAGGCACGCCGCCATCGGATCGTGCTCCGCCTGGGCGATCAGGTCGGCGGCGACGAAGTCAGCCCGGGCCGAACCATCGGCGAGGATGGCGACCTCGGTCGGCCCTGCCTCGGCGTCGACCCCGACGATGCCGCGGAGCAGGCGCTTCGCCGCCGTCACGTAGACGTTGCCCGGGCCGGTGACCACATCGACCGGCGGGCAGCTCTCGGTGCCGTGGGCGAACATCGCCACGGCCTGGGCGCCCCCGGCCGCGTAGACCTCGCCGACGCCGAGCAGCGCGCAGGCGGCCAGCACGACCGGGTGCGGCAGCCCGCCGTTGTCTACCTGCGGCGGAGAGGCGACGGCCAGCGACCCCACTCCGGCCTCCTGGGCCGGGACCACGTTCATGACCACACTGCTGGGGTAGGCGACCCGCCCGCCCGGCACGTAGAGGCCGACCCGCTCGACCGGAATCCACCTCTCGGTGACCGTCGTGCCCGGAGCGACCTCGACGGCGACCGGTTCCCGCAGCTGCGCGCGATGGACCAGCCTGGCCCGCCGGATCGCCTCGGTCAGCGCGTCGCGGACCGCCGGGTCGAGCTCGGCGAGCGCCGCGGCGAGGACCTCGGCCGGCACCCGCAGGCCCGCGGGGCGCACCCGGTCGAACCGTTCGGCCGCGTCGAGAACGGCCGCGTCACCGCGGTCGCGGACGTCGTCGCAGACGGGGCGGACCGCTTCGATCGCCACGTCGACATCGACGGCTGCCCGCGGGAACAGCCGGCGGACCTCCGCGGCGCTGGGAGTCGTGGAACGCAGATCGAGCCTTCTGAGCACGCCCATGAGCGTATCGGCCCGGCCGCCGGTCCGAGGAGTGGAATTCTTCGGGAATACCACAACACGACACGACAATGCGTCTGATCCGGCAGATTTTCCCCGAAGAACGGATCGGCTTCGACACCGCCTCGGCAGCCGCGTCGACCGACCGGTGAGCTGACGCCGGCGGCAGATCAGGTCCGATAACCTCGGCAGGTGACTGACAGTGCGGACGTCGCCCCGACCAGCGGGAACACCGACTCAGGCAAGTCGGGCTTCCTGCCGCCGGGCCTGCGGGGCTACCTGGTCGCCCACGGTTCGCCGCCAGACGGCATCCTGGTCGACCTCGCCGCCGAGACGGCGGCGCTCGGCGATGCCGGGCGCATGCAGATCCCCGCCGAGCAGGGCGCGCTCCTGACGATCCTGACCGCGGCGCTCGCGCCGTCCCGGGCGATCGAGATCGGGACGTTCACCGGGTACTCGTCGCTGTGCGTGGCCCGCGGCCTGCCGCCGGGCGGGCACCTGCTGTGCCTCGACGTCAGCGACGAGTGGACGTCCGTCGCCCGTCGTTACTGGGAGCGGGCCGGGGTCAGTGACCGGGTCGAGCTGCGCCTGGGGCCGGCCGCCGAGTCACTGGCGGCGCTGCCCGAGGAGCCCACCTTCGACCTGGCCTTCATCGACGCCGACAAGCAGTCGTACCCGGCCTACTTCGAACTGCTGCTCCCCCGGATGAACACCAACGGGCTGATCATCGTGGACAACGTGCTGCAGTCCGGGCGGGTGCTGGACGAGGAGGACGAGGAGGACAGCCCCAGTGTCGTCACGATGCGCGGCTTCAACGCGGCGCTCGCCGTCGACGCCCGCGTGCAGGTCGTCGTCCTCCCCGTCGCGGACGGGCTGACGATCGCGCGGAAGCTGCCGTAGCGGGCGGAACAGCCGTCCGCCGTACGGGCGGCCTTGACCTGTGGGCCCAGGGCCCAGGGCCCAGGGCCTGTGGGCCTGTGGGCCTGTGGGCACATCACAACAGGTACTGCTCCGGGCGGCCGATCCTGACGTCGACGCCCGGCGAGTAGTGCGCGAGCGGGTCGCCCGGCGGCGGGGTGAGCCCGGCCGCCCGCAGCAGCCCGTCATCGAACTCCGCCACCTGCGCCCGGTACAGCGGCCACGGGTCGTGGCTGGCCCGGATCGCCCGGTGGGCCAGCCCGGTCGCGCTGTACAGCCGCCAGCGGGCGGTGAGGAAATGGTCCAGCGGGCCCAGCTCGTCATCGCGGTAGGCGACACCGATCCGCACCCGCAGCTGGCAGGACGCACCTCGCGGGCCGGGCCAGCGGCGACGGCTCCCGTACCGGACCTCGCCCGGTCCCGGCCCTGGCCCGAGCCGGGGCCCGGACTCCGCGGGCAGCCCGTCAGCTCCGGAGAGCGTCATCGCGGACCACAGATAGGGCAACCGGTAACCGCTCCGAGCCACCAGGACGGCGCCGAGCCGGGCCGCGTCGAGGGAGAAGAACCAGACGCCCCGCCGGCCCAGGCGGTCCACGACATACGTCCGGACGTTCGTCTCCGGAAACGTCGACGCCCAGGGAACCGACCAGCCGCGACCGGTCGCCACCCGCATGCTGAAGGGCACCAGGCTGACCCAGGCACGACCGTCGAAGACATCGACCTCCAGCTCCGGCGGCAGCAGTGCGCGCACCCGGTCGGGCTCGAACGGCCAGTGCACGAACGTCAGCCGCTCCCAGCGCTGGAGCGAGGCAGGCCGCTCGACCGTGAACGGGCAGACCGGCCCGACCGTGGGCCGGTCCGAGGCTGGCAGAACGGAGCCCTCCACCCCGGCCAGATTCGTTTCATCCGCGTGCATAGAGCGATAATGGACGTCCCGTGCTCCTGGGGCATCCTGGATGGTGCCAGGGACCGGTGAGCAACCGTGATCACACGCGTCAGACGCGGTCAGGACACATCGGAGCCGCTCGGCGCAGCCTGGCGTCCACCGGGCGGGCCAGGGTCAGCTGGCCACCACCATGAGGAGTCGGGTCCGCTCACCGTCGGCCCGTCCTGCGGGCCGTGACCGTCAGGTCTGCCGGGAGGACCGGGCCAGGACCCGGCCTGCGACCCCGGCCAGCCCGGCATTCCCTGCCAGCCCGGCATTCCCTGCCAGCCCGGCCAGCCGCCGAGCCACCAGCCCGCCGGCCCCGGCGGGCCCCACGGCATGGCCGGCCCGCCCGCGAACTGCCGCACGTAGAACTCGCGGCGACGGCGCAGCCACCAGAACCCACC
The DNA here is from genome assembly GCF_041008525.1 of Parafrankia sp. FMc2. Taxonomy (NCBI): domain Bacteria; kingdom Bacillati; phylum Actinomycetota; class Actinomycetes; order Frankiales; family Frankiaceae; genus Parafrankia; species Parafrankia sp. FMc2. The sequence continues at coordinate 111,314 of NZ_JBFLUG010000005.1, forward strand.
GGCGAGCAGCCCGCCGGCGAGCAGCGTCAGGGCGGTCCCCGAGACGCCGGTCAGCGGAAGCTCGCCGCCGGGGTCGGCGGTGACGGCGGGCTGCCCGGTCCCCGCACCGGCAACCGCGCCGGCACCGGCCGCCGCCACCGGCCCAGGCGGTTGTGCGACCGGCACCGACTCCCCTGCCACGGCCTCCTCCTCGGTGGCCTCCTCGGTGGCCTCCTCCTCAGCCCCGAGCAGGTCGCCCAGCGCGAGGTCCGTCCCCAGGCCGGGCATTCCCGTGCCGCTCACGACGGCGGAGCCCCGCTGGTTCGCCTGGCTCTGCAGCAACGCGAGCAGCGCCAGAACATCGGTCGGGGTCAGCCCGCTGGACTGCGGGGGCGGCCAGGCGCCGTCCCGGGCCCCGCTGTCGCCACCGGCACCGGCACCGCCGAGGGCACCGGCACCAGCACGGCCACCAGTGGCGGCGGCATCGGCGGTATCGGCGCCATCGGTCAGCCCGATCACGAGCACCGTCGCGGACAGCGTGCGCGGCGAGGCCAGCGCCGGCGGAGTTTCCGGTGGCACCACCTGCACCAGTCCCGCGCCCGGCCCGGAGACAGGGGCGAGGCCGGGAGGGCCCGCCGGGCCGACACCCGCGGAGCCTGGGCCGGCGTGACCCGAACCCCCCACCGGGGTGAGGCCTGGCGAGACGCCCGCCGGAAGCGCGGGCGGACTTCCGGTGACCAGGGCGGGCGGCGCACCCACGCCACGGGCAGTGATCAGCTTGACGCCCGGCGACGCGAAGGAGATCTGTGCCGAAACCCGTCCAGCCCCGTCTGCCGTCACCGCCCGCAGCACCCGACCGCCGGAGGCGACCTCGACAGCCGTCCCGGGCCCGAACCCGCATCCGTCAAAGGTCGTGATCTCCCCGACCAGCAGACGGGAATGGCCGACCCGGGCCCCCAGGCACCCCTCGCCGGCGAGGCTCGTTGCCAGGCCGGCTGCGGGAGCGGGAGCGGCACCGGCGAGGAGCACGAACGCGGCCAGGACCAGGCAGAGCGCGGCGCCCAGACGCAGGCGGCGTCTGGGGGGTGGGGCTGCCACCGGCTCCACACACGCGCCCATCGACCGACCACCCCCACCTGTCGCGGCTGGCGGCGAAGCCGTCAACATCAGAGAGCTTAGAAACGACTACTCTCCGTGTCCATAGCTTGCGGCTCAGAGCCGGGGAAACTCCCGGCCGGCCTGCTCACCCGTCTCCAGCAGGCCCGCCGCCGCTCCGACGATGCGCGGGTCGGGGTGCCCGATGACCGAGTCGTCCCGGCCGGTGTAGTCAAGCCGGGATAGGACATAGCGCAGTGCCTCCACCCGGGCGCGGCGCTTGTCGTTGCTTTTGATGACGGTCCACGGGGCCTCGGGAATGTCCGTGTAGAAGAACATGGACTCCTTCGCCTCGGTGTAGGCGTCCCACCGGTCGAGGGCGGCCAGGTCGACGGGACTCAGCTTCCACTGCCGAACGGGGTCGATCTGACGGATGAGAAAACGGGTCTGCTGCTCACTGCGCGAGACGGAGAACCACAGCTTGATGAGATGAATGCCGCTCTGGACGAGCATCCGCTCGAGCTCGGGCGTCTGGCGGAGAAACTCGCGGTACTCGTCCTGGGTGCAGAACCCCATCACTCGCTCGACCCCGGCGCGGTTGTACCAGGACCGGTCGAACATGACAATCTCGCCGGCCGTGGGAAGGTGCGCGACATAGCGCTGGAAATACCAGGACCCGCGCTCGGTCTCGGTCGGCTTCTCCAGCGCCACGATCCGCGCCCCGCGTGGGTTCAGGTGCTCGGTGAACCGTTTGATGGTGCCGCCCTTGCCGGCCGCGTCCCGCCCCTCGAAGACGAGAACCACCCGCTGACCGGTCTCCTTCGCCCAGTACTGCAGCTTCAGCAGCTCGATCTGCAGCAGCCGCTTCTCCTTCTCGTAGGCGTCACGTGACAGCCGCTGCGTGTACGGGTAGTTCTCACGCCAGGTGTCGATGGAGGTCCCGTCCGGGCGCAGCAGGGTGGCGTCGTCGGCGTCCTCCTCAACCACCCGCAGTTCGTCGACATTCACGCCGAGGTACTCGATCGGCAGCTTGCGGGGAAGTGTCCCGACAGGCCGCGGACCGGATTTTTCCGTGATCAGTTCGCTCATCGCAGCCTCCGGTGGCGTCTCGCTCGGCATCGCGGGCGGCACACGTCCGTCGGTCAGTGCCTACCCGTTCCGGGCGTGCGGATGGGGGCGTGCCGGACCGGACCCGGTCACGCCTGGTCAGGCCCGGATGTGTCGTGCCCGATCCCATCACCAGCCCGGCCGGATGGGTCTGCCCGAGCTGGGTGTTCATCACCTGTTTGCCGGGAAAGCACCTTGCCACGCCCGGCGGCGGCCGGTTGTCCGCCGCCGACGGGCCCAGGTCAGTCCTCGAGGAGCTGGTCCCAGACGGTGAAGCGGATGACGCTGACCCCGTTGTCGTAGGACTCCACCCGCCCCGCGGCGATACGACGGGTCTCCACACCAAGCGCGCAGAACCGGACACCATCGTGGTTGTCGAGAGTGCCGACAGGACGGGAACGCAGGTCCTGCGCACACCCGGCCGCAGTCGGCTCACCGGGACCGCTCCACTGGGCGAGCCTGTTCCCCAGCAGCTTCCCCGACAGCACATGGAAGTCGCGCGAGGCGTCCGTGACGGTCAGCGGCACCGTTTCGATGGCCAGCGAATCCCGGTCCCAGACGTTCTCGTACAGCCATAGCGTGTCCTCGGCCCAGACCCCTGTCGACGACGTCCCGGCCGGCCCGGTTCCTGACGGTGCCGCCGCGCTCGGACCCACCTCGGCAGGCGGCGGGCCCGTCCCGGACGCCGACGCGGACGCGGACGCGGACAGGGAGGCCAGCGCCGAGACGACCGGCTGGTCCGCCGCCGACCGCCCGTCCCGGTCGTCGGGCGAAGCTCCCGCGAGAGCGATGGCGATGCCGATCACCAGGAGCACCAGCACCGCGCCGGATCCACCGAAGATCCACGGCACCCAGACCGGACGCTTGGGCGCAGCCGATATCTCGCCCTCGGCCGCATCATCCTTCGCGTCCATCGCGGTCACGGTCACGGTCACGGGAGCAGCGGGGGCGGGCGCGGGCGCGGAGCTGGCTGCGACCTCGACGGTGGACCGCTCGGCGGGCGCCGCCGGTGAAGGCTCAGGCCTCGAGGGAACCGCACCGGCGTCGGGTTCCACAGCCGCGAGTGGAGCAAGCTGGTAGCGGGTGATCTCGCCGGCGACCGTGGCGGGCAGCCAGCCCTCGCCGACCCGCAGCCGTTCGTCCGTGGACGCCTGTCGGCACAGCTCGATGAGTTCCGCCGGACGCGGGCGATCCCCCGGTGCCTTCTCCACGCACCGGGCCAGTACCGCCCGGATCTGGTCGGGGCAGCGCCGCCAGTTCGGGCTCTCGTACGCGATCCGGTGGAACACCGCGCTGTCGACGCCGAACGGCAGCTCGCCGGTGGCGGCGTAGTAGGCCGTCGACCCCAGTGCGAACACGTCACCGGGGGGACCCAGATCGTCGCCGCGCACCCGTTCCGGGGCCATGAACGCGGGCGTCCCGAAAAGGACGCTCGGATGGGTGCGTGAACTCGAGCCCTCGACAGCCCGGGAGATCCCGAAATCGATCACCCTGGGACCGTCAGTGGCCAGAATGATGTTTCCCGGTTTCAGATCGCGGTGGATCACGCCGGCACCGTGAATCGACTCCAGCGCCTCCGCCACCCCGGCCACCAGCATGAGGATGCTCTCGACCGGCAGCGGGCCGTGGCGGGCGATCGCCACGGCGAGCGACGGCGCGGCCACGTAGGCCGTGGCGAGCCACGGCAGGCGGGCGTCGGCATCCGCCGCGACGACCGGCGCGGTGAACAGGCCCTGCACCCGCGCGGCGATGGCGACCTCACGCGCGAAACGGCGCCGGAACTCCAGGTCGGCGCCGAACTCCGCGCGGGCCTGCTTGAGTGCGACCGGCCGCCCGCCCGGGGTGTAGGAGAGGTAGACCGTGCCCATGCCGCCCTCGCCGATCCGGGCCCGGGTCAGAAACCCGCCGATCTCCCGGGGATCCTGCGGCGTGAGCGGAGTCAGGACGGCTTCCCACTCCGGTTCCGATTCTCCGGACGAATCCCGCGGGGCACTGGTCATCGTCGTCCTCCGGGGGCAGGCGCAGCCGACGCCACACAATGAAATTATAGGCAAATACCGTCAGTGGCCGACCCGCCCGGGTGCCCTCCGCCGGAGCCGGGCCGGATCAGGGTTCCATGACGAGGCAGGTGGTGCTGGCCGTGGCCACGACGCGGCCGTTCACGTCCCGGACATCACCTTCGGCAAACGCGGCCCGGCGACCGGGCCGCACAATCCATCCGTGCGCGGTCAGGGTGTTCGCCCGGCCGGGGATGACACTGACGGGGCGCACATAACTGACCTTGAGCTCCAGGGAGGTGTAGGCGACCCCGGCAGCCAGCGTGGTGTGCACCGCGCAGGCGGTGACGGTGTCCAGCAGAGTGCAGACGAGCCCGCCGTGCACAACGCCGATCGGGTTGTACGCGGACTCGTCCGGCTCGCAGGTGAAGACCACGTCACCGACCTCGACCGAGACCGGGCGGAAGTCGAACACCTGGGAGATGGGCGGTGGCGGAACCGTCCCGGCCACCATGCCGCGCAGGAAATCCAGGCCGGACATTCCCATACCCAGCGCAGCGGTGGCGGCAGGGTCGTCCCAGCTGATGGTTTTCTGCCGCCGGGCAGCGGTGCGCTGTTCCCCGATCCCTCCGGGGGGAGACGTTTCCGCTGACGCTCCGCCGTGCCCCGGCCCGGTGGGCTGCGGCTCGACGGGTACGCGCGTTTCCGGGGTTGGCGATGGCATGGTCCGGAGCCTAACCCGGGCTGGCGGGCCATTCGAACGGATGCGGACGTCCGTCGGCACCCGCCCGCACGGACAGTCAGTCGGCCGCGGCTCCGGCGCCGGATGCGGCGCCACCCGGTGCCCTGGCGCCCGTCCCGCCGCCACCCGGCGCGCCGCCGTCGACGGCGGCGATCAGCCGGGACGTCCTGGCGGTCACGTGGGCGGCGAAGCGGTCAGCCCAGTCATCGGTCACGGAGGCAGCGGCGACCAGTGCGGACAGTGCGACGTCCAACAGTTCGTCCACCAGATGCTGCTCGGAGGAGAACCCCTTGCGCGGGTTCTGGCCCCGCAGCCCGATCAGCGCCGCGCTCGCCTCGCCGCACTCCTCCGCCACCTTGACCACCCGCAGCGCCAGCGCCTCGTCGGGCCCGATCGACCGCCGGCCGTCGTTCACGTCGAGCGCGCGCACGGCGGCGTCGATCGCGGCGACAGGCAGCGGGGCGCCCGGCCTCGCCGGGCTGCTCGGGGGGATGTCCACCGCCCCGACGGTACCGGCCCGGGCAGACCCGCCCGCCGCACCGCGACGAGCAAGAATGGGACCATGCGCCTGGGCATCGCCCATCACTTCGGCTGGGCCGTGGCGGTCGCGGCCGGTGCCGACCTCCGGGTCGCCGACCGCAGACGGATCAAGCTGATCGAACCCGGCGTCGCGACCGCACCGATCCACCACGAGGGCAAGGCCCTCGACGACGCCGCCGCCGCGGCCCTGGTCGAGCACGCCCGGGCATCGGCTCGTCGGGCGACGGCGACGGCGGCGGCGCTGGACGAACTCGCCGCCGCTCTGCCCGAACCGGTCGTGTCGATCTCGCTCCGGGCCTGGCCGGCGGACTTCCCCACCGACATCGCCGTCCAGCGCCGGGCTCCGTACGAGAGCCAGGCCGATTCGGTCATGTACCGCCAGGTGCTGACGGAACTCGCCCGCGCCCGACTGACGGTCAGCCTGAGCAGGTGACGGCGCCCCGCCGCAGGGCGTGGCTGGCGTCGTTGCTGTCATCGGACCAGACGACCGGCTTGCGGCCCGCCGAGCAGGTCTCCGCCGGCGCGATGGCGAACCCCTCGTTGTTGTAGTTCGACATGCCGGTCGGACGCGCGTACACCGCGGTGGCGGCGAACCGGCCCTGGGCGTTGACATCCAGCGTCGCGGTGCGGCCCTGGCAGGTGTCGTCGCAGGCCGCCCACAGGTGGCCGGTCGCCGGCTCGAACTCCAGGTCCATGACGCCCGCGAGACCGCTGGTGATCGTGGCGATCCGGGTGTAGCCGCCGCCGGCCTGGTCGAGCGCGTAGGCGTAGACGGTCCCGTTGGCCTCCAACCCGACGAAGTACAGGCCGCTGCCGTGACCCGGGTACGCGGCCGGGGTGTAGACGGCTCCGGCATGCTCGTCGTGGAAGCCGTGTGCGGTGAGGTAGGAGTCCGGGATCCACGAGATGGCCTCGAGCCCGCTGTTGGCCGCCACCGCGGGCAGATCGGCGGTGAGGTTCCACTCCGCGGTCGCGTTCAGCGAGGTCGCCGTGGAGGCGATGTCGTAGCGAAGCACCTTCAGCAGGCTGGTGCTGTCGCTGCTGTTGTTTCGCTCGGTGGCGACCAGCGCGCCGTCCGGGGTGATGACGACACCTTCCGCGTCGGGGTCGCCGGACCCGTTCGCGTAACGCAGGGTCTTCCCGCTCCCCCAGCCGCCGGACGTGTCAGGGGCCCAGTTCGTGCCACTCGGGACGAGACGGTAGAGGCGCCCGGCGCCGTTCTTCACCGCCCAGAGAACACTGGAGTTCTGGAAGGACAGCCCACTCAGGTTGGTTCCGAAAACGTTCGTGCCGTCCGCGACGGCCACGGCTGAATCGCCGGGCCAGGCGGTGACCGGAACCGGGCAGGAGTTCGCCGCGCCGCGGGTCGGCACCGTCGTCGTGGCGAAGGCTCCGGTGCCGTCCGGGCACCGCCCGTAGGTCGTCGACGCATGCGACGTCCACGAATAGGAGTCCACCAGCGACGTGCCGCCGGCCTGGTACAGACGCACCGAGTCCGAACTGCCGAGGCCGAACTCCGGGTCGACATCGAGGACCACCCGGCCGCCGGGCACGAGCGACGTCCCCGACGCGACCGTGAAAGCATGCGAGTTGTCGTTGTCCTTCACGACCCAGTCGGAAATACTCACCGACGTCCCGCCGGTGTTCACGAGTTCCACCCAGTCACCGGGCGAACCCCCGCTCGACTCGACCTCGTTGATCCGGATGCTGGCCGGGCCGTCCGCCGAGGCCGGCAGGACAGACAGGCCGAGCGAGACAAAGGCCAGGAAAACAGCGACGGTCAGTCGCGTTCTTCCACGGGAGGATCCGGACACGCAGCCACTCCTTCGCGCGGGGCAGACAGCAGGAGAAAGCACACTGTGCTCACTGCCGAAAGCCTCCCGCGCCCCGCGGACCGGAGCCTGAACCCGCGGCCAACACGACCCGCAGTCTGGATGACCACGCGTCACGGCGACGCAGGGTCGGCCCGTCAGGTTCGGCCCGTCAGGCCCGCTGGTTGCGACGCTGCTCGCGACGAGCCCGGGCGCCAGGCGGCGTCTGCGGGACCTCGTCGGCGCGGCTCGTCAGGTGCTTGTGGCGGTAGCCGCGCTCGTCCAGCCACGCCAGCACGCGGGTCTCACCCCGCGCTGCCACCGCGGCCGCTTCAGCGTCGGCGGTTATCTCGAACCGGAAGGTGAAGAACGGCCGGGCGTCGATCTCGTAGGTGAGGGTGCCTTCGGGGGTGAAGGCGGCGCACAACGGTTCATGCTCCGCGGCGTGCGCCGCCAGGTCGGCACGCTGCTCTGCCGTGAGATCGGCGAAGGCGCCGCGGACGATGACTCGGAAGGTTCGGGCGCTCACTGGCCCCACGGAACCATCCCAACGCGTTCCTGTCCACGGAATTTCGGGGTCAGGACAGCAGGGCCTCAGCATATCGGCGCAACAACCCACCGAAAGGACCGGAACCCGCGTCGCCACCGGCGTCACCGGTGATACGCAGGACAACCTGGTCAGCTCCGGCAGCGTGGTACTCGCGGACGCGGGCGACAATGGAGTCGACGTCTCCCCAGGCGGTCACCGCGTCGAGAAACCTCGGTGCAAGGCCGTCGATCTCCGGCTCCGTGAATCCCATGCGGAGGAAACTGCGCCGGTAGCCAGGTGTGGTGACGAAGAACCGCAGGCTCTCCGCTGCCGTCGCCCGCGCGCTGTCCGGATCGGCCTCGGGAATCACCGCCACCAGCACCGCCAGCGCCGGGCCTGCACCGAGAGTCGCCCGTGCCTGCCTCACGTAATCCGGAGTGACCAGGTAGGGGTAGGCGCCGGACGCCCGCTCACGGGCCAGTGTGAGGACGGCCGGACCGAGCGCGGCAAGAACCCGCGAGGACGCGGGCACGATTCCAGCACTGGTTCCGGCCTCACGCCCGTCCAGGATGTCGAGATAGGCGTTGAGGGTCCGCAACGGCCGGGGCCCGTGCGCGCCGCCGAGACCGACCACGAACCGGCCGGGGAACGACTCCTCGAGCTCCGCGTAGGTACGCGCCACCTCGGCCGCCGGCACCACGTCCACCGGGATGATGCCGCTGGCCACCTGGATCTGCCCCGTCGCCCGCACGACCCGGTCGATGACGGGCAGGTTGTTGCCCTGGCCACCCGCCAGCCACACCGTCGAGTAGCCGGCCGCCTCCGCCTCCCGCGCGAGATCGACCTCCGCGCCGGGAAGGCCCGGTGCGAGCCCGGAGGCCGCGATGCCGATGGGTCCGAGAGTCACCACGCTCCGCACAACCGGCAGCCGTCCGTCCGTGTTCCCCGCCATCGGCCCACAGGGCGCGGCCGTCACGTCCGTCGATCTGTCAGCGAGGCGAAGCGGCCTCGAAAGCAGCCTTCAGCTGTTCGCGACACGCTCGCCGAACGATGCTCCTCAGCTGTTCTGTGGCTCGACCCCAGTCGGCATCCCATTCCTCCTCGAGGAGGTACAACGAGCCCAGAGGCGGACTCGTCACGGACTCGTCAAACCAGGGATCAGCGATCTCATAGACCTTGCCGACCAGCCATCGCTCGGTAGCAAGACCGTCAGCCATCAGCCGGGCAGCCGCGGTGAAGGCCGTCATCGCGGCCGCCCGGCGGCAGGAGCACTCCGCTGCCCCGATGTCAATATGCAGCGGGCCGCATTCGAGCAGCGCCGCTTCGACGAGATCGCGAACGCTGGCAGGATCCTTCCCACTGAGCCCGGCGAGTTCGGTGAGAGCCTCACCCCCGTAGCCAGCGGCAAGCCAGTGCGCGGCCCAGAACGGAACCCGCTCCGTCGGCAGGTCTCCGAGAATCAGCCATGCCGCGACCAGATCCGGGGACGGGACTGCTGCGCCAAGATCGATCATCGGATCCATCTCAGCTGGCCCCGCCCTGCTTCACCTCAGCGAGAAGCTCATGGAGGTCAATTCCCTCCTCCGCATGCACCCGGCACCGGGTGTTCTCCACGTCCCCTGGGAAGTAGTTGAAGGCCCACCGCCATTCGGACCCGGGCGGATGACGTTCGCGCAGCAGAGCGAGGAACGGTTCGACGAGCCCGACGACGTCGATGTGGTGCTGGCCGCGCCAGGGATGGTGCTGGGGCGCCCCGGCCTCAGGGACCCGTGCGCCCCGTCGCCGGAGTTCCGCGACGATCGCCTCCGCCGAGGTACCGAGGTCTACGAGCAGCCCGCCGACGAGGTTCGCATCCGCGTAGAGCACGGCGAGAAGCCAGTGCTCAAGTTCGGTCTCCTGGTGACCCCACGCGAACGCCAGGCCTTCCGCCCGCCCCTTGACCTCATGCGCGCTGGGGCCGAGGTACAGCACTCCACCTCTGTCGCGCCCCGCCTGCTCCGGGAAGTATCCGAGCTGCTCGGACCGCATCCGGACACGCTCGGCGAGAACGGCGCGGATGCGCTCAGGAGTGACGCCGAGCTCAGCCAACACATCGCGGACCCCGGAGGCCTCGGCCGCGAGGGTCAGCAGAATATCGACTCCGTCGACGGAACTGCCACCGAGCTGCTGGACCTGTGTAAACGCATGCTGAATGACGGTCACGGATGTCCGGTCCATAGAAGCACGCTACCGTATTTTCGTTCTTCTATCTGTTCGCGAGTTCGTCGATCCACCCGCTGTCCTTGCATCCATCTGTCCCTGTATCGCGAAGGGCTCCGGTCTGCCGATGGCGACTCTGATCCGCGCCCTCGACTCCGGCATCAGGAAGGAGTACAGCGTCTTTCGCCTGGTCGGTCTGGACGACGTCGCGATCATGGTCGGTTCGTCGGAACGCACCGAGCCGCGGCACACCCTGCACCCGGCCGACTTCCCGACCAACGCCGGTCAGGCGTCACCGGGAATGGCGCTGCGCACCTGGCTGTGACCGGACCCCCGGGAACTGGGCGCCACCCCGGCCGGCGCGCTGCGGACCGAGCTCGCATGCGGGGCCCGGGATGCCCTCAGCCGCACCGGCACCGGCATATATCGATCGTCGGTATATGCTGGTGAAGTGGGTATCGAGGACATCCGCGAGCCGACCTTCCTGGTCCTCGCGGCACTCGCTGACGGGGCCAAACACGGGTACGCGGTGATTCGGGAGGTCAAGGCCATCTCCGACAGCCGGGTGACGCTGCGGGCGGGCACCCTCTACGCCGCTCTCGGCCGGCTGGCCGACCAGGGGCTGGTGCGCCAGAGCGGCGAGGAGGTGGTCGACGGGCGGCTCCGGCGCTACTACGACCTCACCGACGCCGGCGTCGAGGTTCTTGCCGCGCAGGCCGCCCGCCTGCGACAGAACGCCGCCGAGGCCGACCGCCGACTTCGCACACGGGCTCGTCCAGTGCAGGCACCGGCATGACGGCCCCGCGGCTCGAGATCGTCTACCGCCGCCTGCTGAGGTGCTACCCACCCAGGTGGCAGCAGCAGCACGCGGACGAGGTCGTCGCCACGCTCCTGGACGTCGCCGACGCGGAGGGACGCACCAGACCGAGTCCCGGCGAAGCCGCGAACCTGCTCGCCCATGGCCTCGCCGCCAGGTTCGGCGCCTCGCTGGGCCTGCTGCCCGAAACGGTACGGAACCGCGTCGCGGCCCTGGCGTTCGCTTCCGTCGCCACACTCTCCTGCACCCTTTTCGTCGTGGCCGAGGTGCTGCCCGGGCCGTTGCCGGTCGACAGGGGTTACCGGCGGGACGGGTCTGGTCTGAGCTTCGGCCCGTTCGTCACCATGGGCGCGGCCCTCTATCCCCTGCCGGTCCTCGCCTTCGTCGCGGCCGCGGCGAAGGCCCGCCGCGTCGCCCGCGCCATGCTGGGGCTCACCTGCCTCGCGGTCCTCACGATTCTTGTGGTGCCGCTGGCCACTCCTTCGATGGACGCCGAACGGCCGCAGTTGTATCTGCTCGTCGTGCTGGGCCTGCTGGCAGTGCTGGCGGCGGGCGGATACTCGGCGGGAGTTTCCCGCCGCGACCTGTTCGGCGCCGTGGCGCTACACGGCCTGCTCCTCGCGGGTGCGACAGCTCTCAGCGTGTCGTTGTTCCGCCGGGCCCACCCCGGTGCCCACTGGAACTGGCCTCTTCACGCCTATCGTGGCTACGGCGGCCTGCTCGACACCGTCGAGATGATCGTGCCGGCCGTCGTCGCTGTCGGGGCTCTCCTCGCGACCGCGGCCAGCGTGCGGCGACCCGGCTGGATCGTGGCAGTCTTCGCCATCAGCGGAATCTGGTCGCTTCTCCCGATCGCGGATTCGATCCGCTACGGCCGCTGGTCCTGGGAGAACACCTACGCCGGGCTCGGATTCCTGTTCGTCTTCGGGCTCATCGCCCTGGCGGCGGTCGTCGATCTCTTCCGCGCGGCCGGGCTGAAGGTCGTGCGGACCTCGGATCTGCCGCACAACACTTCTGGCTCACCGGCCCGGGCCGAGCCGAACACCTTCACCACGAGGTCGACGCTGCCGGGCCCGCCGCCAGCACCGTAAAGCCCTGGCCTCGTCACTCGAACAACGCGATCGGTACCGGCGGAGTGCCCGCACCGCGGCACCGAGTGCGACGGCCGCGACGACGGCGAGCGAGCCGCGCGGTACCCAGTCGCCGAGGCAGCCGTACAGGGTGCGGGTCGCACCGGCCAGCGGCAGGTCGACGACGTAGGCGCCGCGCTCGTCCGTGCCCAGGCGGAACAGCTGCCGGCCCGAGGCGTCGAAGGCAGTGGACACGCCGGTCAGCGTGGCGTGCAGGACGGGCCGCCCCGACTCCACCGCCCGCAGCGCAGCCAGGCTCGCATGCTGGTCGGGTGCCCAGCTGTCCTGGAATGTCGAGGTGGCCGACTGGACGACGATCACATCCGCGCCGTCGTTCGCCAGATGGCGGGCCAGGTCCGGGAAGGCCGACTCGAAGCAGACCAACGGACCGAGCCGGACCGTCCTGCCGTTCAGTTCCCCTGCGTCGAGCACGGTGAGCCGGTCACCCCTGCGGCGGTTCTCGGCGGCCGCCTCGGTCACTGCGGTCAGCCAGCCGAGGACGGGACGCAGCGGGATGTACTCCCCGAAGGGCACCAGCCGCATCTTGTCGTACCGCCCGCGCGGGCCGTCCGGGCCGACCAGTACCGCCGACTTGTAGATCCCCCCGCCCCCGTCGTCGGGGCTGGCGTCCTCGCCGGCACGACGCGCGTCGGTGTTGACCAGGATCTGGACACCGAGCGCACGGGACAGCTCCTCGATCTGGCGCAGCCGTGCCTGATCATCGACGAGGTCGAACCCGACGCTGCTCTCCCCCCACACGACCAGGTCGACTCCGGCGCCGGCCAGGGTCCTGGTGGCCCCCACACCGTCGGTGAACCGCGCGTCGGCACCGTGGACGACGCCTGGCTGGACGACGCCGACAGTAAGCGTGCCGGTGGTGGTCGGGGTGGGGATGGCCGCCGCGCATGCCACCATCGTGGTGACGAGGAGGCCGGCGGCGAGCGCGGGGCCGGCCCGCCGCCAGTCCCGGGACGGTCCCCGCCGCGGCGACCGCGCGCCTGGCATGACCGCGGCGGCCACCAGCAGGTTGACGGCGGCGAGCAGGAAGCTCAGCAGCCATGCCCCGCCGACGGCGGCCAGCGGCAGGACCGGTCGGGCATTCCACTGGCTGGCACCGAGCAGCGCCCAGGGCCCGCCAAAGCCCTCCCACGACCGGACGAACTCGCCGACCACCCAGACAGACGGGACGACCAGCACCCAGCCGAGACGGCACACCCCGGGCAGGCGGGGGGGCAGTCGCGGGCGCAGCGCCGTCCAGACCAGGACGCCCCACGGCATCCAGGTGGCGCCGAGCGCCAAACCGAGGACGACGAGAAACGGACCGGTGGTGGGCGCCAGCCAGTAACAGGTCGCCACAAAGAACCCGGTGCCGCTGCACCAGGCACGGATCGCGGCCTCCCGCCAGCCGACAGCTGCCACGATCACCAGGGTTGCCGGCACCAGTCCGACGAGACCGACCGGCCACGCCGACGGCACGGGGAACGCCACCGCGGGCACCGCCCCGAACAACGCGGACAGCACCCGGTACCGCCACCTGGCCCGCCGGGTCGGCACCAGCCACGCATGCTCGCCCGCGCCGCCGCGGGCTGCCTGGTCAGGAGCCGCGCCGACGGGCACGGGGCGGCCGGTGCCGTTGGCCATATCTCGATGATGCTGCCTGGTCCGGCGACGTGCGCCCGCAGAAGCCGTCCGGCCCTCCCTCGCCGCACGATGTGAGTTCGGCTTGCCTGACGGCATCAGCTGGCCTCACCACGGCCGACTCCCCCACCCTCCACCACTGGCTGACCCACGCCAGTGGGAGCGTCAGCGTGCCGGCCCGGCGGCGCATCGGCCCGGCGGCCCATCAGCCCGGCGGCGCATCAGCCCGGCGGCGCACCAGCCGGTCCCCGGGACGTCCGCGGCGCCGTGGTTGGGTCTCACCATGGCTGATCGTCGCCGCCTGGGCGTTGCGACCTGATGGGAGGTGGTTCGTGATGGTGGACGTCCCCGCCGATCCAACCGTGGTACACCCGGTACCCGGGCAGCCGCGGGTGGTGCTGCTGAAACCGCTGTGCACCTCCCCGCTGATCGAGGTCGGCGAGTTCACCTACTACGACGACCCCGACAACCCGACAGCGTTCGAGACCCGCAACGTGCTCTACCACTACGGACCGGAGAAGCTGGTCATCGGCCGGTTCTGCGCACTGGGCGCGGGCGTGCGCTTCATCATGAACGGCGCGAACCACCGCCTGGACGGCCCGTCGACCTTCCCGTTCCCGATCATGGGCGGATCCTGGGCCGACCACTTCGACCTCATCACCGGTCTGCCCGGCCGCGGCGACACCGTGGTCGGCAACGACGTCTGGTTCGGGTACCGCGCCCTGGTGATGCCCGGCGTCCGCATCGGCCACGGCGCGATCATCGGATCCGGCTCGGTCGTCGTGGACGACGTCCCCGACTACGGCGTGGTCGGCGGCAACCCGGCACGACTCCTCCGCCTCCGCCACAGCGAGGCGGACGTCACCCGTCTCCTGGCACTGGCCTGGTGGGACTGGCCGATCGAGCACATCACCCGCCACATCCGCACGATCATGGCTGGCACCATCGACGACCTCGAGGCCGCGGCCCCTGGCTGAGATCGGGTCACCGCCAGTTCCTCTCGCCAGCGAGAGCCGCTCAGGATCTTCGGTTGGATGCGCCGGCCCTTCCGAGCCAGGCGAGCCAGTGAGTGGATCGGCGTTGACGGACGCATCAGGATGGTCAGGAGAAAACAACACCAACCAGAATATGGATCACGAGCAGCACGACAAGGCCAAGAACAATTTCTCTTCGATGTGCCCGAACACAGGGCAACCTGACGTTGGGGATCCTCCTCCTGATCTCCCGGATCTTCGTGCGCCCGGGGGGTTGAAAGACCGGGATGCCGAGATAATGCAGGACTCGACACAGGTGATCGACATCAAGGAGGGTGGTACTTACACAGGGCGCGGGCGCCGCCGAGTACCGAGGGAGAACCAGACGTTTCCGCGTCCGCATGATGGTTCCGGTGTCGACTATAACGGCACTCGCGACGTCCACCCAGGGTACCCTGACCTCCTTGGCACGCCAGCTGATGTGGACGAAGTTCTCGTCGTTGACGATAACGCGTTCGTTGAGAAACTTTCTCCACGCCAGAAGAATCGCGAGAAGAAAAGTGCCGCCGGCCACAGCCAGCTCGATTTTCACACCGAAGCCAGGAACGGGGAACACCTGGGTGACAGAAAACAGAAGCAGCCACAAGAAGCCGTAGCGGTGGACGAGCTCCTTGAAACTCTCACTCCTGGGTCTGAGCTCGAGTACCTCGCCGAGCGAATGGCGCTGCGGTCGCGACCTGAGGGGCGCCTCCGCGGGCCAGCCCTCGTAAGGTGACGACGTTGGCGGCAGCTGAGGTGTTGGGGGAATTCTCCTCCGCGCCCGCGGACCTTCGTCGTTCGCCGCGCGACTCATGCCACATCTCCCGCCACAGACCCCCGCATGCATACCGGACCACCGGAGTCTCATCGTGGCAGAAGTACTCCAGGCAGGTTCCGGAGGACCGGCCGGGGTGACCAGACCCGTGAACTGAACTCAGGTGGCCTGCACCCCCGACGGGCTGACTGGATGACGACCCCAGGTCAGCCACCCACGCTCACACGATTGGCGCCGGTACCGTCGATCAGTGGACAGGATCGAGTTCCGGCTGGAGACCGAGCCGTTTCCGACCGGCGAGGCGCTGGCGGTCTGCCCGTACGTGAACGGCGTCGGCCTCAGGGAACTCGCCCGTGCCGTCGAGCTGTCGTCCGCCGAGGCCGACGGCCAGCCCGACCTCGCCGGCAGCTACGCCGGTCTTCGCGACCCGGGTATCCGCTGGCCCAGCCGTCACTTCCTCGGCGAGCCGGCCGTGACATGGTTCGGAGACGGCGACACCGTCCTGCTGGGCTGCGTCTGCGGTGACGCCGGCTGCTGGCCGTTGACAGCGCGCGTCAACGTCACCGACGACGCCGTCACCTGGCGCGACTTCCGAACCGGCCACCGCGGCTGGGACCTCGGCGACCTCGGCCCGTTCCGTTTCGACGCGCTCGCCTACAGGAGCGCTCTCCGGAGCACTCGACAGGAAGCTGCTGACACGACATGACGTTTCCCATGGCCGCCGATCACGGCCGGTTCCATCCCGGCGCCCGCCTGTTCGGCCGGTCCGTCGACGGGACGATGCGTGTTCTGCTCGAAGGCGGACCCGCCGCGGCCCAGAGGCACGCGAAACCGTCGATCGAGCCGAGGCATCGACCAGGACCTGGACGACATGGACGATCTCGCCGCGAGGTGGCGCTGCTGATGGGACGGACCGTCCTATGATGCGTAGCATGCCGAATCTGAGCGTGTCGGTTCGCGAGGCCACCCTGCAGGACGCCCGGACGCAGGCTGAAGCTGCCGGGCTCACCCTGTCGGCCTGGGTCGACAAGACCCTGACCGAGGCCGTCTGGACGGCCCGGTTCGCTCGGCAGCAGCAGCGCAACGCAGCGCTCGGCGTCACCTCCGAGGCCCTCGACGCCGAGTTCTCCCGCATGGAGGAGTTGCGCCGCCGTGCAGCAGGGTGAGGTCTGGGCACGCGCGGACGCGCCAGCCCACGCCCTGATCGTTTCAGCCGACCTGTACAACCGGGCGGGTACGGGCCGGGTCGTGATGTGCCCGGTCATCCCGGGTGAACCCCTGCCCCACGACGACTACGCCGCCGACGCCGGGATCACCACCCCGATCAGAGGCACGATCCTGCCCGAACTCGTCGCGTGGATACCGGTCTCCGGCCTGTCCCACCTGCTCGGCCCCATCCCCTCCGACGCGTGGCGGCGAGTCGACCAGATCCTGCGCCGGATCCTCGGGCACTGAGGCCAGCAAGCAGCGACGTCTTCGGTCAGGTGCGCGTGCTGGCACCCGCGTCGGACTGCTGTCGCACCTCCGCCCCTGCATACCGAGTCGCTGCGAGAAGTAAGAACTCTGGCTTTTCGGGCCGGCTGAGCGCCTCCCCTTTGCGGACCACACCGCCGGAGGCCGGCCTCGCGAGCAGCTGCTATCGATCTTCGACGGCCGGTAGCCATGGCGTCAGGGCGCGGGGAACTGCCGTTAGGATCACGCACGTGTCGGGGCACATGGATGGATGCGCGGCGGACGGCAGTGGATCTTGGTGGCGGTCCAGGACCGCATCGTGATCATTGATCGGGCGCAGGTGGCCGCAGCCCTTACTGGCTATGAGCTGGGTGGCCAGATGGGGGCGGGTGTGTTCGGGTTGGTGTTGGCTGGCTGGCACCGCGGCCTGCAGCACGAGGTTGCGATCAAGGTACTGGCCGCCGGGAGACATGACGGGACGGCCGCCGGTTTCGCTGCCGAGGCGGTGATCCTCGCTGGTCTGGATCATCCGCACATCGTTCGGGTGTATGACTACGTGGAGACCGACGATCTTCGCCTGATCGTCGTGGAAATGCTCAGCGGGGGGACTCTGACCCGCCACCAGGCGACCATGAGCCAACAGGGAGCATGCGCGGTCGGTCTGACGGTGGCCGGAGCCCTGTCCTGTGCGCACTCCCGGGGTGTCCTGCATCGCGACATCAAGCCCGGCAATATTTTGTTCGACTCCGCCGGTTTGTTGAAGGTGGCCGATTTCGGAATCGCGAAACTGTTGAACCGGGAGGCGGCCACCGCGAGTGCGGTGATCGGGACTCCGTTGTTCATGGCCCCCGAGCAGATCATGGGGGGCCGGTTGGGGCCGGCCACCGATCTGTATGCGCTGGGGGTGATGCTCTACCTGCTGCTGGCCGGCGCAGCACCGCTCGATCCGACCACGCCTACGCAGACGCCGTGGCGCAACTCCTCGCGCGACATCCCGCCGCCGGCCGGGGTACCCGAGCCGGTGGCGAAGGTAGTCCTGCGCGCACTCGCCGAGGTTCCGGAAGACCGGCCGGCATCCGCGCACGCGTTCGCGATTGACCTCGCCCGCGCGGCCGCCAGCGCCTACGGCCCGGGGTGGATTGCCTCGTCAGGCATATCGCTGCAGCTCAACGACGATGTCCGCGCCGCCGCCGAACCCCGAGCCCCGGCCACCCGGCGGCAAGCGCCGCTCCTTACCGACAGCGTGTCACTTCCGCAGCCGGCAGGCGACCGTGCACAGGACAGGTCGACGGGGAGAAACGCCGGCAGCCACAGGCGTCGCGCACGATCGCGTCCCCGACTGGCCGCGCCACCGCCTCGCCACCATCGCGGCGCTGCTCGTTCTCGCCGTCGGCGGCACCGTCTTCGCCTTCGCCGCAGCCTGTGACAAGAATGCATACCTCGCTCGCATGACTGGCCAAGCCGACTGGGTGACCTCGGTCGCGTACTCACCGAAGGGCGACGTACTCGCCAGCGCCAGCAAGGACGCCACGGTGCGGCTGTGGGACGTGACCCATCGAACCAAACCCCGCCTCCTCGGCCAGCCCCTCGCCGGCCATACCAACGCCGTCTGGCCGGTGGCCTTCTCACCGAACAATCGCATTCTGGCCAGCGGGAGCCGGGACAGTACGGTACTGCTGTGGGACGTGACCAACCCGTCCAACCCCGTTCCCCTCAGTCCACTCCCAACAGACGGCGTCGATTGGATCTGGTCGATAGGGTTCTCCCCGGACGGTCGCACCCTGGCCGCCGGAAGCAAGGACAAGGCAATACGACTGTGGGCGCTCCCTTAGAAATCGGTTGACGGATCTATTTTTCCGCTACACACTGAGTCAGTGCGAAAAGTAAAAGCTCTTTACACTGATGAGACTGTCACAGTCTACCAGGCCTACCCGGACAGGATCGCCGATCCAGCGCTCGATGCAGGCACATTCGTCCCTCCGTTCCGGCCCGGAAGAATGACCTGGATCAAACCGTCGTTCCTCTGGATGATGCACCGCTCCGGCTGGGCCACAAAAAAAGACCAGGAGCGGATTCTTGCCGTCAGTATCAAGCGTGAAGATTTTGTCTGGGCACTTTCTCAAGCGTGCCCGAGTTCGTTCGACAGGCGAGTTTTCAAAGATCACCAAGAATGGCGACTTGAACTGTCCAGCAGCCAGGTACGGATCCAGTGGGACCCCGATCGAGATCTTCATCTAAGGCCAACCGACTCCCGCGCCGTTCAGGTCGGTCTTGCGGCAGAAGCCAGCCAGCTCTATGTAAGGAATTGGATCAGAGAACTTCGCGACGTGACACCACTCGCACGCGAGGTGAGATCACTCGTACGAGAAGGTGATCTACTGGCCGCCCAAGCCCGACTCCCGGTGGAGCGCATTTTCCCTTTGGGCCCACACCTTGCCTCACGTATCGGTGCAACCGCAGCCGGACCGCAAACGGAAACAGAGTGAGCATGATCACCTGTGAGGCGAACTGTCCGGGCGGTCCCGGCGGCAGGAACGACAGCGAAGCCAGCTGGCCAGCCCCCCCGCCGGCCGGGCTGGTCCCGGAGGCGTCGGCTGACGCCTGGGCACCGTCCACGGCATATGGCCGAGGGTACCCAGGCGCCGGGCCGCCCCGACTCGGGACGGAGCCGTCAGATCAGCGCTCGGGAAGGTCCCGGGCACGCGCCCGCTCGAGCAGCGCACTGATGCCGTTCAGGGTCTGGAGATGCTCGCGATTCGTCGTGGTCAGGTCGATGGGAGATTCGGTGATCTCCTCCAGCAACTGCAAGAATTCCACCATGGTCAGCGAGTCGAGGACTCCTGTCTCCACGAGGTCCTGGTCCCAGGCGATCGCCTCCGTGGAGTCGGTGAACCGCCCGAGCAGCTCGGTCACCGGACGCATGATGTCGCTGTCAGCCTGTGTCACTGCCGTTCTCCCTGTTCTGCGAAGGATTTCTTTCGCGACAACTACGTGTTTGCGGGATCGGGTGGAAAGGCCCCGGGCGCGGCGAGGTCACGGATCAGCGCGTCTATCAGGTCCCGGGTCACGTGCGGCATGGCGTACAGGTGGGCGTACGGTCGCACCAGCCTGGCGACGCGCGTCGTCTCGCACGACAGCGAGTACCGAGTGACGATCAAGGTGCTGGGGCGGCGGAAACGAACCGCGAGGGAGAACGGGCTGCGGGCCACCCACAGGTCCCGCCCCGACTCCGCCTGGAGGTCCCGCAGCCGGTCATGGGCGTAGCGGGCGAGGCGGTCGCACTCGACAGCCGCCCGGATCTGGTCGTCGTAGGAGCGGCGGGCGAGATGATCCCACATGACGAGCGGTGAGAAACCGTTGCGCGATCCGCCGAACGTGGTGTCCGCGGAGCCGACGTACTCCGAGTCCGCCGGCGGGAGCATCTGCAGCCTGGTCCGGGTCATGTAGACGCCGCACGGCCAGGGCGTACCCATCCACTTGTGACCGCTGGTCGTGATCGAGTGGACCTGCGGAAGCCGGAAGTCGAACAGCGGCGGGGCCGCCGCCACCAGCCCGGCCTGGTGGGCCATCTGCAGGTAGGGCGCGTACCCGGCGCCGAGGGCACCGTCCACGTGCAGCCAGTAGCCGGTCCGGACGTCTGTGGGGCCGGGCCCGCCGTGGTCGACGTCGCGTTCGTCGAGGCCGTGTTCCGCGCAGATGTCGTGCACCATCCGGGCGACGGACGCGACGTCGTCGTAGGCGCCCTTGAACGCCGAGCCGTAGTTCAGGTTGACGATGACGGGGAATCCGCGGGCGGCGAAGAACCGCACGATCACCGCGAGCCGGTCGACGTCGATCGTGCCGTCTCCCTCTCCCTCTCCGTCTCCGTCACCGTCACCGTCCCTTTTCCCGTCCGCGCTGCCGACCGAAGGCACCGCCGCCGGCCAGGGGGTTCCACGACCCAGCGGATTCTCGTCGGGAAAACGCCGCTCGCCGAGAGACCGCATGGTGTCGAGGCCCAGCAGCCGGGTCGCCTTCGTCACCGAGTAGTGCGTGTCCGCGGAGAAGAGGACGACCGGATGGAAGGAGTCGGAGCCCTGCTCGCGGTGGGCGGCGGCCAGCGTTCTCCGGGCGGTTCCCGGGGCGGACGGGCCCGGGGTCGGGGTCGGGTGCAGCAGCGGGCTTCCGGACAGGTACTCCCGTGCGTTCCACAGCGCGTACAGGTTCCCCTCGCTCGCGCCCATGGTCAGCGTGTAGCCCCAGTACGACTCGGGATCGTCGTCCCGATGCGGCCAGCGGGCGTTCCACAGGGACGCGAAGTAGTCGAGGACCGCCCGTTCGAGGATCTTGGTGTTGTGCGTGACCGAACCCGTCCGGTAGGGGTCACCCGCGTTGTTGACGGGCAGGTCCAGGTACGGCGCCAGCCGGTGCTGGTAGTCGAGGTCGCCGTTCAGCTGGAATCCCACCGAGTTCCGGCACTGCCGCTGCAGGTGGGCCCGTAGCAGGGACTCCGCCTCGGTGTACTGCTCCGCGGTGAGAGCACAGGCCGGCAGCTGGAACCCGGCGAAGGGAATCCCGGGGACGTTGTCGTAGGTCTCCCGGGGATCGCTGCTCGGGGGCGTCACCGTGGGTGTGCCGCCAAGCGTGTGCAGGCCGCTGAACGCCTTCTCCCAGGGGACGTCCGCCGGCCCGAACGGAATGTCGGTGGGAACGGTCCTCGCCTGCCCCGTCATATCTGCTCCTCCGCCTGACGAGGTCACGCTTGGGGGGCCGACGCGTCCCGCCAGAGCGGGTAGAGGGACGGGCCGCCGTCGGGCAGGATGATCTCGTCGCCGATCGGGCGCATGCCCATCCCCTGCCACAGGTCCCGGTTCTGCGGAGTGGAGGCCTCCGCGTAGATCCCGTGGCCGCCCAGGTGCTCCGTCCGCAGCAGCGTGTGCACGAGGAGGACCGCACTGCCACTGGCCCCCGGCCCGGGGCGGGTCGCGGAGAACATCACGTGGAAGTGCGGCGGCAGGTCCGTCGGGTAGTGCTCGTCCAGGGCTCGCATCAGGGCCACCGCGCGATCGCCGTGGGGTCCGCAGGCCGCGGCCAGGCGCTCGTCGAAGCGTGCCTGCTCGGCGTCGTCCAGCGCGGGTTCCCCGGGCGGGGACCAGACCGTCAGCGCCGCGTAACCCGGTGTGGAGCCGACAAGCCCCCGATGGTCAAGCAGCATCCCGGTGACGGTCCGGAAGAATCCCGCGAGCCACCGGTCACGCTCGGCGGACCCGCGCGGGATC
This sequence comes from Parafrankia sp. FMc2, assembly GCF_041008525.1. Taxonomy (NCBI): domain Bacteria; kingdom Bacillati; phylum Actinomycetota; class Actinomycetes; order Frankiales; family Frankiaceae; genus Parafrankia; species Parafrankia sp. FMc2. The sequence goes on from NZ_JBFLUG010000005.1 coordinate 133,396, forward strand.
GTCCAGTCGAGGATCGGATCGGCGGTGAAGGCGAGGGTGAGGGTCCGGGTCACAGCGTCCAGGTCCGGTGTGCCGCTCACCTCGAACTGAGTGCGCCGGCGCGCCGAGGTCGGGCCGCCTCCCGGGCTCGTTCCGGTGATCGATGTCGTCATCACGCCTCCTCCGGTGGGGTGCGCCGCATGGCGCGGGAGCTGTGTTCGCCTGGCCGGCGACGTCTCGACCGGCCGCTGCCCAGGGGCGGCGGCGTCCACGAGAAGAAGTCCCGGGCCGCGGCTGGAACCAACGATGCTTTCGTGCCCTGGCGGGACCCTGACCTGAGCCTGACAGGTGACCGCAAAGCACGCGGCGAATAGAATCGGAAGGTTGTGCACCATCCACACCCGATACCAGGCGAGGTTCCCCGGGGGGCCACAGAGAACGTCTTTGCCGCCGGGGCGCGGAATTCCGGCGACAGCCGGCCACCTGTTCACGAGTGGACGGACGGACCCGACCGGGCAGCCCGGCAAGAGGATCCCGGCGGCGGCCAGATATCCGGAGATCCGGAGATCCGTCTCGACCTTTTTGTGCACCGTGAGGAAACTAACAAGCCCGGAAAGGGTTTCCGGGAGATGGCATGGGTGCACGCGCACCGTCTTATGCTGACCACGTGGCGGCCGGGTGTTGTGCGGTGCGGACGACAGCGGTACGGAGTGGTCGACGATGCGCCAGGGGGCCGGTGCTTCCGTTTCGTGGATGTCGCGCGGCAGGAGAAGCCTGAGGTGAAGTTCAGGGTGCTCGGGTCCGTGGAGGTCGAGGTCGATGGCAGGGCACACCGGATTCCCGGGGCACGCCAGCGGCTGCTGCTGGCGACACTCCTGGTCAGCGGCCGACGTCCGGTGCCCGCCAAGCTGCTCCAGGCCGAGCTGTGGGGCGAGAACTCACCGCCGACCGTCGAGAACCTGCTGCATGTCACCGTCTCCCGGTTACGCAGGACGCTGAGGAAGATCGGCGGAGGGCGGCCTCCCGAGCTGCTCACCTGCGCGCTCGGCTACCTGCTCGACGTCGACACGGACGATCTCGACCTGACTGTGTTCCGCGCCGGTGTCGCCCGGGCTCGGGTCACGCGCCTCACCGACCCCGAGCGGGCTCACGCCATCCTGCAGGAATCGCTGGGGCTGTGGCGGGGGGCTCCGCTACAGAACATCACCGCCGGCCCGGTCTGCCGCGCCACCGTGCTGCAGCTTGAGGAGGAGTACCTGACCGCCGTCGAGGACGGTCTGCGGTTCAGCGTCGAGCACCGGGATCCGGCGTACGTCGTCGGCGAGCTGCGGCGGATGAGTTTCACGCACCCATGGCATGAACGTTTCATCGACCTGCTGATGATCTCGCTCTATCGATGCGGCCGGCAGGCGGAGGCCATCCTGACCTACCACGATGTACGTGAGCGGTTGTCCCGGGAGCTCGGAGTGGAGCCCTCCGCGCTGCTCCGGAACCGTTTGGAGGAGATCCTGAACCACGCGCCGTCGCTGGGCTGAGCCTCCTTTCGGTAACGATGTCCGATGCCGCATGGGACGGCGTACGCCCTACCTTGATCCCGGTATCAACGGGACCTTGCCCGACGTCGTCATCGAGCCAGCGGGGATGGACGGGTCGAACGTGCACGGGTCGCGACTTCCACCGACGTCCATGGTCGTCCGTCGACGTACGGGGTCGTGCCACGCCCGAGCGTGGCCACGTGCCGCCCGCAGCAACCCCTCCGAAGAGAAGCCAGTGCCAGCCCGCCACAGCTACGCAACGATGACCCAGTGAGCGACGGACCTGTCTTTGTCGACCCCTGGCTTGACCTCCGCGGAGATGGAGCCACCGGACGTCAACAGCGGGAAACGATCACCAGAGAGCTTCGCGGGGAGATCGCTGCTGACCATCCTCTTTACAGTCGACAGGCCAAGATTATTGCGCGGTCTCTCGCCTCGGACGACATCGTCGTCGAGTTGGCCGCCGACGCCGGCCGCTGGGCCCAGGTGCATCTGACCTGGAAAGGCGCCACCGAGACACCTCCCTGGCCTACCACGACCTTCTACGACACCATCGGGGCTCCCGAAGAGGACCTTCATCGGGCCCGCTGACTACCCAACTGCAAGATTCACATACTTTGTCCGTGGACGTCCGTGGGAGCATGGCTCGGGTTTCAGGATCTCGCCGCCGCCGACACACGAACGCCAGCCAGCGTGATCGACTGCGCGCATGATCGCCCCGCCCACGAGCTTCACGCCGTCAGGCGACGTCGAGCCAGGCACGGAGGGCTTGCCGGATCACCTCGCTGGCATTCGTGTGATCAGCAGCCGCACGAGTCGCCAAGGCCGCACGCAGCTCCGGATCAAGCCGCACCGGCACGACCTCGCCCGGCGCCGACCCGATCGGCCGCCGCCCACCCCGGCGTCGCAGAACCTCGACCTCATAGCCGGCCTCGGCCTCGTCAGCAAGCCGCGCCACGAGCTCGTCGGTTACCGGCACCCCACCTGACGTGGGGACATGCCCTGTTCCGTCTGTCATCTCACCCCTCCTTGTCACGGCAGGAGACCCCGGTACTTCGGACCCATACGCATCGCATGGGTGATCAGTTCGGTGCCATCGTCAAGGAGCAGGACGACGATCTCCAGAAGGTTGCCCGCCCGATCCGGACCCAGAGCCGAAGCTCCCACTGCGGGCTCTCGTCATCGAGCGAGTAGCCGACCAGGTACCCCGCCGCGGCGTGGATGATGTCCGCATCGGCCATACCGTGCTTACGCGCCGAACGGTGGATCTCCACATCCAATAGCGTAATACGAAACCTCGACCTACGGTCGGATCGCCACAGAGCGCTTCGGGACCGGACCGGCGCGCCCCGCCGAGTCCACCCGGAACGGATCCGATCAACCGGTCGCCAGCCGCGCCCGCCAGGACGCCGTTGACGCCGAGTCGACGTCCGCGGTCGTTGCTAATGGGGTCGCACCGATCCTGACCTGATGGGGTGGGTGTCCGGGCCGCCGGTGGTCGAGCACTCGTTGTTGCCGGCCCGCACGTTCGAGGTCTAGGTGTAGAACGTGCCGCCACCGG